>JAZNII010000044.1:0-1641 GCA_045577415.1 Eubacteriales bacterium | reverse complement strand
CTCTACTTGGAGCCCCGCGTAACCTTTGCTCACTATACCGACGACAAAGCCTTTGGCAACAACAAAGACTACTCCGCTCAGACAACCCGTTATAATTTGTCCTTGGGTATGGAGTATGGCAGTCCCTACCTGAACGGTGTCGGCCGCGAAGAATTAGAAGACGAGTACGCTCCCCAGTTCAGTTTCATGGTTTATGCCGGTCCCTCTTACGTGTTTAACCGCGGAACCTATAACGGTTATAAATACAAGGAGTCTCAGAGCTACTCCTTCGGTGTGGGTGTCGAGTACCAGCCCTTCCGTTTGTTCGGTGTTCGTGTATTGGCCGATAACTCCTCGTACGGTATCCTCAACATTGAGCGTTCATCGTCAAACAAATACGGCTACGAGTGGTTGAACACCCGTACCAACGTCACCAGCGGCATCTTCGACATCAAGTTCGACCTTACGAACCTGTTCTACGGTTATCGTCGCGATCGTCGTTGGAATGCCTCTTTGTATGCCGGTCCCATCCTCAGCTACACACGCAGTGTTGAGCGCATCGTCTCACCCCGTAAGGACTTCGAGGGTGCTACAAACCTTGGCGGTCACTTAGCCTTCAACACCCGTTTTAACATCGGTAACGGTTTTGGTGTTTTCGGTGAGGCCGACCTCCGCGTGTATAAGAACGAATTCCTTCCCGGTTTCAATAACTTGGACTACAACCCGATACGTACCTTCGGTGCCCGTTTAGGAGCTCATTACACCCTTGATGTCTCCAAAAGCTTTGCCGACGCCTATTCTGAAATCCTATTCCCCCGTGATTACGTATTCGTTAGCGCCGGTCTCCAAAGCCTAAACAGCGATCTCACCTTCTACAAGAGCGTAGGTCCCAGCCTTAACCTCGGTTACGGCCACTGGTTCAACCGTTACTTAGGTTATCAGTTAAGTGCAGGTTGGTCCGCCGGTGCTTGGGCCCGTTTCAAGAGCAAACTCAACTCCGACCTCTATTCCAAACAGCAATTCTTCTACGGTCGTGGCGAGTTTATGTTCAACGCCTTCAATAATGTAAACGAGAGCGGTCGCGGTTTCTCCGTCGCCTTGCTCGGCGGTATAGAACTCGGTAAGCTATGGCGTTATCGCACCACGTTGGATAACCAGACCGAGGCCGGTTACAGCGGTTTCACCGGCGGTGTTCGTGCCAAATACCACGTTGGCGAGGGTAAAGCCCTCTACTTGGAGCCCCGCGTAACCTTTGCTCACTATACCGACGACAAAGCCTTTGGCAACAACAAAGACTACTCCGCTCAGACAACCCGTTATAATTTGTCCTTGGGTATGGAGTATGGCAGTCCCTACCTGAACGGTGTGGGTCGCGAAGAATTAGAAGACGAGTACGCTCCCGAGCTGAGTTTCATGGTTTATGCCGGTCCCTCTTACGTGTTTAACCGCGGAACCTATAACGGTTATAAATACAAGGAGTCTCAGAGCTACTCCTTCGGTGTGGGTGTCGAGTACCAACCTTTCCGTTTGTTCGGTGTTCGTGTATTAGCCGATAACTCCTCGTACGGTATCCTCAACATTGAGCGTTCATCGTCAAGCAAATACGGCTACGAGTGGTTGAACACCCGTACCAACGTCACCAGCGGAATCTTCGACATCAAG
>JAZNII010000043.1:0-4019 GCA_045577415.1 Eubacteriales bacterium | reverse complement strand
TCTTTCTTTTCCTCATCATAGCGCGACTTAATAGCATCGGTCAGATCGTACATTCTTACGTCTTTTGCAGGCCAAGCGTCCGTGAGCATCCAACGGTAGTAGTGGAATTTGCGAACATCGGGGGCTGTTTTTTCACGCAGTTCTTCCGACTTACGTGCATAGTATTCGTTGAATATAATGCTTGGTATCGTAAAAGCCAAGAACATCAGCGAAAAGCCAAGTGAGAATACTGCGAGTGTCGTAAATGCAACAACGAAAGTATAGAGAAAAGATATAATATCGGTAAGACGGAATATTAAATACACCGATGTGAATTCCATATACCTTACTTCGTCAATCTGATCCTTGCCCTTTGAGGAATCAAGAACATCCATAGGCAACTCAGAAAGCTTTTCTACTAATCGACATTGGTACAAGTGCCGTGCCTTTTGGTCAATGGTGCTTTTCGTGAGATCTTTTGCCGAGGTGATCCCTTGGTTCACAACCAAAGAAAGTCCATATATGATAACCACCGCAAGCACCTTTTCAATTTCGGGTGTTGCCACGGTTAATGCGTCCAAAACGTATTTCAGCAAAAATGCAGATAATAACGGAAAAGATGTTGTAATCAACATCAATGCGAAATACAGAAAAATCATGAACTTGCTTGACTCAAAGATCAGATTCCAAGAGTAAGCAAAGGATTTATAAGCCAATTTCAATCTATTCATTCGCATCACCTCCGTGCATTTCAAAGAAGTCATCGGTTGTACAATTTAGTATCCGCGCAAGATGCGGCAAAAAAATGATGTCGGGATAGCAGGTGTTCTGCTCCCACTTGCATACCGCTTGCGCAGAAACGCCGATCAGCTTGCCAAATTCTTTTAGCGAGAGATTGTTTTCGTTGCGGTATGCCTTGATTTTGTCCGCAATCGTTATATGATAAGTCGGCATACTCATATCACACCACCACCTTTCACCATATTGATCTTTCGCATACGGTTGATAAGTGCCATCAGCTCCTGCTCGCGAGGCAGATCAAGGAATCTTTCGCAGGTTGTGAAGAATGAAGAATAGAGAAAATCAATTCCTTCCTCATCAATCCGTGCATACAGATCATTGATCTTCCTTTCGATATCGATCTTTCTGTCGTTGTTTGACACCTCCAAATAACGCAGCATAAAGCCAAGCGTATCAAGCTGACGGGGAGAAACAATGTCGTGAAGTCCGCGCACGTCGATCTTTTCGTCACCGATGATGACAAATCCCATATCCGAAACCTCAAGCTTTTCGGTGCCGCTTCCTTCGGGATAAGAAGAAAAGCGATCAGAATAAAGCGTTCTGCATTGTTGCCAATTTGCAGACACAGGTAATGCGGTAGTCACGTTATAGGAATTACAGATGTTCTTTGACTTGTCGGTTACATCGTGAATCAGATAATCCTCCATCATATAGATCTTATCGGCAACGGAAAGATACTCACCGCTACCACCGATAACAAGGATAGTGGAAACACCGTGCGTTTTGTGAAGCTCGTTGACTCGGTCGGTAAATGGCGTTATCGGCTCTTTTTCGATAAGCTCCTTCATCATGCGGTCGCGGATCATAAAGTTGGTAGCACTTCTGTCCTCGTCAATAAGCAATAGCTTGGCATTACAGTCTACAGCCTCCATAATGTTCGCCGCTTGCGAGGTCGAACCCGATGCGTGATCGGTGGAGAAATCACTCGTATCACCTCCCGGCAACCACTTAATAAACGGAGAGATATTGACGTGCTTCACGCTTCGACCGTCCTCTGCGGAGATGGTGACGGCGCTTTCATCGGTAATGCACAGCTCACGTCCATCGCCAATAGCGTGGTCGTAGATTCCTGCGGATATTGCATCAAGTAAGGTGGATTTGCCCGAATAGCCACCTCCCGTAATGACGATAACGCCCCTCTTGATTCCCATACCTCTCACGCCGCAAACCTCAATCTCGTCATTAGGTGTGGATCTGAACGGGATCGCATCAAGCATCGGCAAATCTGTACCTTTGGCGCGAGGAAGAATGCTGCCGTTGGCTACAAAGGCGCAATAATCACTACTTTTCAGCCATTCTCTGATAGAAGATTGCTTTTTAGCAAGCTCAGTGGCTTTCCTTAACCCATCGACATCGAAATCCAAGACAAACCGATCAACTGCTTCGGGCAGATCTTTACACATCATTTGGAAGGTTTTTCGAAGCTTCTTTAGCGGAAACTGAACTTGGATTCTGATACACAGGCACATCAGCGGAGGACGGGATACTCCGTCACTCAACAGATACACTGTTGATCCCGAACCATTTGTATAATCCTTCTGCGGACACAGTGCAAAATACGCTGTGTTTCTTTTTATGATCTCTCCACCCGGCACACACAAATAATACTTGCCGTTTTCGTTATCGGGACGGCTTCGATTATAGAGTTCAGCATTTAGCTCATCAACGTATTTTTTGAAAGCGCGGAGGCAAAAGTCTGCTTCTACGCTCTCGGTAGATTTGTCGGGAATATCGATTCCAAGCGTAGTACAAGGAATACTGATCACCACCGTTGGCTTATCCTGCGCCAGCTTGTGCGTGGTAGATATATCAAATCCAATGTTCTCGTTATAATAGGTTGAGCTGTAATCCACATATGGCGGCATTGTTGATGCAGGATCGACAATCGTCATACTGCCTTCATACATCGCCTTATATGTGGTCGTGTTAGGCTCCATAGATAATATTTTGTTTTTCAATCTTTTCATGGGCATCCCCTCTTTCATTTTTCAAAAGTGTTTTAATAGCGGTCATCATAAAAAATTCTCCTTTCGGGTTTGCTGAATTTTCCGTTTGACTCATATTCGAGGGCTTTCCACGAAAAACAAAAAGCACCCCTACGGGTGCATAAAGCTATACGTTCGCCAAATAAAGATATTTCAGGCAAACAAAAAACACACCCGAGATCGGATGTGCATCAAAAAACTATATAAACCTTGCGTTCAGCATACCACAGGCGATACATATGACATCCGATAAATATAAGTGTTCATCATAATAATCGCCTCCTTTGGCTGAATTTGTAATTTGATTACGCTAATAGTATAGCACATTTTCGGTTGATTGTCAATTAGGATCGGGGAAGTTTTCATCAACCGTTGGTTTAGGAAAATTGCTTACTACCGAGCAAATATTGCGGACAAGCATTTTGATTGCCCCGTTGCCATAAAAATATAAGGAAAAACATTTCACTGGTATATTGTGTTGTTCCACTAAGGCAAAACTCAAAATTAGAATAGTAGAAAATATGCATTATATTATTATCATAACAAACATTGCATAGTCTATAATAGAGGTTTTTATTATGTTCTTGAATTGAAATAATAGTTTTATTTTTTTATTCTCTTTTCTTTACTCTTAATTATAAAATATATTTGCAGGGACGGCTAAGAAAAATAAGACGCGCTACTTGATTTTTATGTAATATTTAAATTACTTTGCGTTTTGGCTATTGCACTTACTTCCGCTACTATTAATACCTTCGCCAGAATTATCTCCACAACCAGGTCTATTGCTTCCATAAGGAGTTGCATTTGTTGAATTTGCCTTACCTATAGTCATTTTTCAATCCCCTTTCCAAGTTATTTGTTAAATAAAAACGTAAACAAAATGTCTTTTTTTCTTAGCCATCAAGTAGCCATTATAAATTATTATCCCATAAATCTGTTAAGTATTCTGATATTGAAGTTATACTTGCTATATGCATTTCATTTGGAATAAAAGATAATTGTATGTCATATTTTTGAGCAACAGAAAACACTAGAAACAAAACATCTCTTGCTTTTAAAAACATAGGATATGAAAGTAAATCCATATCATAATGAATTTTTGATGCATTTACTTTATACTTTTCTTTTAGTATTTTCAATAATTCTTGTTTTATTAAATCTTTCTTTTCATTCATTTTTTATTATAATATTTTAAATTTCAACTCTTCTTGCTTTAACTTTTCGAAAATATCATCAAAAATCTTTTCACCT
>JAZNII010000042.1:0-10567 GCA_045577415.1 Eubacteriales bacterium | reverse complement strand
CCCGATTTGCAACGCAAATTCGGGGAAAATACAATGCGAGCGTATAAAGCGCATAATACTAAATGCAATTTCTTTTTTCTCATCCGGACTTTAATTGCGTTAGCAATTGAACCGTCGGTCAAGGACTCTCACCTTGTCGGCTCGCTGTGCGAGTTCACGGACTTGCGCTCAAACCAAGAACGCTCACCGTCGGTATGGAATTACACCAATCCCCAAAAATAAATTTGATTTGTATTAATATTTGTATGATTTAAATGCCGCGGCGGTTATCCGCCGCGGCATTATTTTTATTTATAAATTGTTTTTATAAATAGTGTGGCTTGCTCTAAAATTAAGCAATAATTTCAGATACGACGCCGGAACCAACGGTTCTACCACCCTCACGGATAGCGAAACGGAGACCCTTCTCACAAGCGATGGGCTTGATGAGCTCAACAGTCATATCAACGTTATCGCCGGGACGGCACATCTCAACGCCTGCGGGAAGCTCGATAACACCGGTAACGTCGGTTGTTCTGAAGTAGAACTGAGGTCTGTAACCTGCGAAGAAGGGCTTAGAACGGCCGCCTTCCTTCTCGGTAAGAACGTAAACCTGACCTACGAACTTGGTGTGGGGGTTGATGGAGCCGGGCTTACAAAGAACCTGACCTCTTTCGATCTCGTCCTTAGCTACACCACGGAGAAGAGCACCGATGTTGTCACCAGCCTCTGCCTGGGGAAGGAGCTTGTGGAACATCTCGACACCGGTAACGGTAGTCTGGGTCTTTTCCTCTGCGAGACCTACGATCTCAACAACGTCGGATACCTTGATGGTACCTCTCTCAACTCTACCGGTAGCAACAGTACCACGGCCGGAGATGGAGAATACGTCCTCGACGGGCATAAGGAAGGGAAGGTCTGCCATACGGTCGGGAGTAGGAATGTATGCGTCAACCTCAGCCATGAGCTCGAGAATGCAAGCATACTCAGGAGCGTTGATGTCAGAGCTGGTGGACTCGAGAGCGTCACGAGCAGAACCGCAAACGACAGGAAGATCGTCGCCGGGGAATTCGTACTCGTTAAGAAGGTCTCTGATCTCCATCTCTACAAGCTCGAGGAGCTCCTCGTCATCAACGAGGTCCTTCTTGTTCATGAATACAACGATTGCAGGAACGCCAACCTGACGAGCGAGAAGTACATGCTCACGGGTCTGTGCGAGAGGGCCATCGGTTGCAGCAACAACGAGGATAGCGCCGTCCATCTGAGCAGCACCGGTGATCATGTTCTTAACGTAGTCGGCGTGACCGGGGCAGTCAACGTGAGCGTAGTGACGGTTATCAGTCTCGTACTCAACGTGTCTGGTGTTAATTGTGATACCTCTTGCTCTCTCTTCGGGAGCGTTGTCGATCTGGTCATAAGCCATAAATTCAACGTTACCGTTTGCGAGACCGAGAACTTTGGTGATAGCTGCGGTTGTAGTTGTTTTACCATGGTCAACGTGACCGATGGTACCAATGTTTACGTGGGGCTTTGTTCTTTCAAATGTAGCCTTTGCCATTTTAAAAATCCTCCGTATAAATTAGATTTTATTTTTTCTTTTTTGGTTTTTAATTAATTCCCTTCACCGACTTTCATCGGTGAAGGTATTATTTTTAGGTTAAACTTCCCGTTCGGAGATGAATAATCGATCAAAAATTACTCAACCGATCCTGGGAGTTCTTTTGCCTACTTTTCTTGCAAGAAAAGTAGGTTAAGCTTTAGCGGCTCTTGCCTTAACGATCTCTTCCTGGATGGACTTAGGAACCTGCTCAAAGTGGCTGGGCTCCATTGAGTAGAGACCGCGTCCCTGAGTCTTGGAACGAAGGTCGGTTGCGTAACCGAACATGTTGGACAGAGGAACGAATGCAGTGATCTCCTGAACACCGCTGTCGCTGGTTTCCTGAGACTGGATCTGTCCGCGGCGAGAGTTGAAGTCACCGATAACGGAACCAAGGTAATCGTCGGGAACGATAGTAACTACCTTCATCATAGGCTCGGTAAGAACGGGATCTGCCTTTCTCATAGCCTCCTTGATCGCCATAGAACCTGCGATCTTGAACGCCATTTCGGAGGAGTCGACCTCGTGGTAAGAGCCGTCGTAAAGGGTTACCTTAATGTCAACAACGTTGTAGCCTGCAAGTACACCGGACTGAAGTGCGCCCTGAATACCGTTGTCAACAGCGGGAATGTATTCCTTAGGAATAGCGCCGCCCTTAACGTTGTCGATAAAGGTGTATCCTGCGCCGGGCTCGTTGGGCTCAACGATAATCTTAACGTGACCGTACTGACCGGAACCACCGGACTGTCTCTTGTACTTGCACTCGTGGTCAACCTGCTTACGGATGGTCTCCTTGTAAGCAACCTGAGGCTTACCGATGTTAGCCTCTACCTTGAACTCACGGAGAAGTCTGTCAACGATAATTTCAAGGTGAAGCTCACCCATACCTGCGATAATGGTCTGACCGGTCTCCTCGTCGGTGTAGGTACGGAAGGTGGGGTCTTCCTCTGCGAGCTTCGCAAGAGCAATACCCATCTTTTCCTGACCTGCACGAGTCTTAGGCTCGATAGCAACACGGATAACAGGCTCGGGGAATTCCATAGACTCAAGGATAACGGGTGCCTTTTCGTCACAGAAGGTATCACCGGTGGTGGTGAACTTCGTTCCGACAACAGCCGCGATATCGCCGCTGTAGCAAGCATCGATCTCCTGACGGTCGTTAGCGTGCATCTGGAGAATACGACCAAGTCTTTCCTTCTTGTCTCTGGTGGAGTTAAGAACGGTATCACCCGCATTTACAACACCGGAGTATACGCGGAAGAAGCAGAGCTTTCCAACGTAGGGGTCAGTCATGATCTTAAATGCAAGTGCGGAGAAAGGCTCATCGTCACTTGCGGGTCTCTCTTCCTCTTCCTCGGTTCTGGGGTTGACACCCTTGATCGCGGGGATATCGAGAGGAGAGGGCATAAAATCAACGATAGCGTCGAGAAGCTTCTGAACGCCCTTGTTACGGTAAGAGGTACCGCAAACTACGGGAACGATCTCGTTGTTGATGGTTGCCTTACGGAGAGCCTTCTTAAGATCCTCAACAGGGATCTCCTCGCCCTCGAGGTACATCATCATAAGATCCTCGTCGGTGGAAGCGATTGCCTCAACCATCTTTTCACGCCATTCCTGAGCAAGGTCAGCCATGTCAGCGGGAATTTCTTCTACGCGCATGTCCTTACCCATTTCATCATAGTATACGTCAGCCTCCATGGTCATCAAGTCGATGATTCCGCGGAAGGTCATGTCCTTACCGATAGGAAGCTGGATCGGAACTGCATTAGCACGGAGTCTTGCGTGGATCATGTCGACAACTCTGTAGAAGTCCGCACCGGTGATGTCCATCTTGTTGACGTAGATCATACGGGGAACTCTGTACTTGTCTGCCTGTCTCCAAACAGTCTCGGACTGGGGCTCAACTCCACCCTTTGCGCACATAACGGTTACGGAACCGTCAAGGACACGAAGGGAACGCTCTACCTCTACGGTAAAGTCAACGTGGCCGGGGGTGTCGATGATGTTGACACGGTTGCCCTTCCAGAAACAGGTGGTAGCAGCGGAAGTGATGGTAATACCTCTCTCCTGCTCCTGTGCCATCCAGTCCATGGTAGCTGCACCCTCGTGGGTTTCACCCAGCTTGTGTGTTTTACCGGTGTAGAACAGTATACGCTCGGTAGTTGTTGTCTTACCTGCGTCAATGTGAGCCATTATACCGATATTTCTTGTATTTTCAAGTGAATATTCTCTAGGCATTTAATGGTCTCCTTGATATTAATATCTGTAATGAGCAAAAGCCTTGTTTGCTTCTGCCATTCTGTGTGTTTCTTCTCTCTTCTTGAAAGCGCCGCCCATGCTGTTCTTTGCATCCATAATTTCAGCTGCAAGTCTTTCAGCCATGGTTCTTTCGCTGCGGTTTCTCGAATAACCTACGAGCCAACGCAGAGCAAGAGTCTGCTGTCTCTCGGTTCTGACTTCCATAGGAACCTGATAGGTGGAACCACCTACACGGCGAGCTTTAACTTCAAGCGCGGGCTTGAGGTTATCAAGCGCTTCCTGGAATACTTCAAGGGGGTTCTGACCGATCTTCTCTTCGATGATAGCGAATGCATCATATACGATGGTCTGAGCAACACCCTTCTTGCCGTCATACATTACATTGTTAACAAGCTTTGTTACGAGCTTGCTTCCGTACATAGGATCCGGCAATACGTCTCTTTTGGATATACGACCTCTTCTTGGCACTGTACTTCCCTCCTTCATCAAATTTAAAAAATGAAATCATTGGTACTCAAAAGCATTACTTCTGCAAGTGCGCCTTGTTAACATAAACATTAAAAAGGATAACAGGGACGAACTTAAATATGCTTTATTATTTACCTTTATTTTTGCCGCAAAATTCGGATTGCGACCTCCGTTTTTCCTAAAAATTACTTCTTAGGAGCCTTTGCGCCGTACTTGGAACGGCTCTGCTTACGGTTTGCTACACCCTGTGCATCGAGTGTACCACGAATGATGTGATAACGTACACCAGGCAGGTCACGAACTCTTCCGCCTCTGATAAGAACTACAGAGTGCTCCTGAAGGTTGTGTCCGATTCCGGGAATGTAGGTTGTCGCCTCAAGTCCGTTGGTAAGTCTTACTCTTGCGATCTTACGGAGCGCGGAGTTAGGCTTCTTAGGGCTGGTGGTGGATACCTTTGTGCATACGCCTCTCTTCTGAGGTGCGGGAGTGTCAGTTGCTTTGTTGGTCAGTGTGTTAAGACCTACCTGAAGTACAGGAGCCTTAGACTTATAGACCTTATCCTGACGACCCTGTCTAACGAGCTGGTTAAAGGTTGGCATTCTTCCTGATTATCCTCCTTCTTAAAATGATTTAATGTTTATATTACAGACGCATAAGAGATGATGCGTAACTGTTAAAATTGATTTGAACGAGCTGCTTTTGTGCAGAATGCTCTATTTTTGGGCGCAAAACACCCATATCGGGCGGTCGCACACCAATTTATTATATCATTGACTCGAATTTTTGTCAAGAGTCATAAGAAACTGATAAAAATTTCTACGTTTTGCACAAAAAAATTATTGATATATGGTTGATCTTGGTCAAAAATCCCCTTGCAAGATAGCCTGCAAGGGGATTTTATTTTAAGAATTATTGTTTTTGGATCAGATCGCCTCGGATACAGCGGTCTCAAACTCGTCGGTGACGGAGGCCGCAACCGTAGGATCGTTATCGGGAGTATTGTCGGGTTCGTCTGCCTTGGCAACGTCGATGTTATGGTAGCAACCCATACCCGTACCTGCGGGAATGAGCTTACCGATAATGACGTTCTCCTTAAGACCGAGAAGCTTATCTTCCTTACCTCTGATAGCAGCCTCTGTGAGGACCTTGGTGGTCTCCTGGAAGGATGCCGCGGAGAGGAAGGATTCGGTTTGGAGGGATGCCTTGGTGATACCGAGAAGCACGGGAGATCCAACTGCTTCCTTGAGGTCTTCCTCGCCTGCCTCGATCCTCGCCTTGACCTTGTTGTTTTCTTCCTCGAAATCAACGATGTCAACGAGAGCGCCAAGCAGCATATCGGTGTCGCCGTTTTCCTCAACTCTGATCTTTCTCGTCATCTGACGGGCAATGATCTCGATGTGCTTGTCGTTAACGTTACAGGACTGAGAACGGTAGACCTTCTGTGTCTCCTTGATAACGTACTCGTAAACCGCGTCAAGACCAAGAATTCTCATGATGTCCGCGGGAGACTTGTTACCTTCGGTAAGAGCGTCGCCCACCTCAACGTGGTCGCCATCGTTGATAGCAAGTCTTGTTCCGTAAGGAACGTCGATCTTCTTGTAGTCCTGAGTGGTAAACTCGCCGTTTGCGTTGTCAGCGTGGATAGCCAGCACGTTCATGCCGGGGATCTCGCCGGGTTGTACGTGAACAGTACCTGCGACCTCCGCCATGATAGCGGCGCGCTTAGGCTGTCTTGCCTCAAACAGTTCTTCGACACGGGGAAGACCCTGAGTAATATCGCTTCCTGCGACACCACCGGAGTGGAATGTACGCATCGTAAGCTGTGTACCGGGCTCACCGATAGACTGAGCCGCGATGATACCAACTGCTTCACCGATGTTAACGGGCTTGCCCGAAGCCAGGTCTGCGCCGTAACAGTGAGCGCAAATACCGTGCTTCGCGTGACACTGAATAACGGTTCTGATATATACCTTATCGATGCCTGCTTTAACGATAGCGGCAGCCATCTCGTCGGAGATCATTACGTCGTCCCCTACGATGACCTCGCCGGTCTCGGGATGGATAACGGGGCCCATAGTGTATCTGCCCACGATTCTGTCCTGCAGAGGCTCAAGAACGTTCTTGTCGTCAAGGATCTCATTGACCCAAGCACCCTTGGTGGTGTCACACTTCTCTTCTCTGATGATGACCTCCTGAGCTACGTCAACCAGACGTCTGGTAAGGTAACCGGAGTCTGCGGTACGGAGCGCGGTATCGGACAGAGACTTACGGGAAGAACGAGCGCCCATAAAGTACTCGGTGATGTTAAGACCCTCACGGAAGTTGGACTTGATCGGGATCTCCATGGTCTTACCGCTTGTAGAGAACATCAGTCCGCGCATACCTGCGAGCTGTCTCATCTGGGTCATAGAACCACGGGCTCCGGAGTCCGCCATGATCTTAATCGGATTGTAGGTGGAGAAGGAAGCGTTAAGAGCCTCGGTAACCTTTTCGGTGGTGTCGTTCCAGATACGGATGACGGAGGTGTATCTTTCCTCGTCGGAAAGCTCGCCTCGCATGAAGTACTTGGAGATCTTGTCAACGTCCTTCTGTGCCTTTGCGATATAATCCTTCTTCTCCTCGGGGATAGTCATATCGTAAACCGAGATCGAGAAGGATGCTCTTGTAGAATACTTATAGCCCATAGCCTTGATCTCGTCCAGCATATTCGCACAGACAGCGCTGCCGTGCTTCTTTATGCAGTAGTCGATGATCTGACCGAGCTGCTTTTTCTTAACAACGAAATCGATCTCAAGCTTGAAATCATTTTCGGGAATGCTTCTGTCAACGAAGCCAAGGTCCTGAGGAAGGGGCTTGTTGAAGATAAGACGACCGAGAGTGGTCTCGATGATCTTTGTTCTTGTGACGCCGCCGAAATCCTTCTCAACTCTTACCTTGATCTTGGAGTGGAGACCGATAACGCCGTTCTCGTAAGCCATGACCGCCTCGTCGAAGTCCTTGAACATCTTGCCCTCACCGGGTTCGCCGGGCTTCTCCATAGTGAGGTAGTAAGAACCGAGGATCATATCCTGGGTAGGCGTTGCAACTGCACGACCGTCCATGGGCTTCAAGAGGTTGTTTGCAGAAAGCATGAGGAATCTTGCCTCTGCCTGCGCCTCTGCGGACAGAGGAACGTGAACAGGCATCTGGTCGCCGTCGAAGTCTGCGTTGAACGCGGTACAAACCAGAGGATGGAGCTTGATCGCACGACCGTCAACCAGCACGGGTTCAAACGCCTGAATAGACAGACGGTGAAGCGTGGGCGCACGGTTGAGGAGGACGGGATGCTCTTTTATTACGTTTTCGAGCGCGTCCCAAACGTCGGGATGTACTCTTTCGATCTTCTTCTGAGCGTCCTTTACATTGGTAGCCTTGCCCATCTCGGTGAGTCTCTTGACTACGAAGGGCTTGAAAAGCTCAAGCGCCATCTCGCGGGGCAGACCGCACTGATAGATCTTCAGAGAAGGTCCTACGACGATAACCGAACGTCCGGAGTAGTCAACACGCTTACCGAGCAGGTTCTGACGGAAACGTCCCTGCTTACCGCGAAGCATCTCGGAGAGAGACTTGTAGGGGCGGCTGTTAGCGGCAAGGACTGCCTTTCCGCGGCGACCGTTGTCGATAAGAGCGTCTACTGCTTCCTGAAGCATTCTCTTTTCGTTTCTGATAACGATCTCGGGGGTCTTTATTTCAAGAAGTCTTTTCAGTCGGTTGTTACGGCTGATTACTCTTCTGTAAAGCTCGTTTAAGTCGCTGGATGCGAATCTTCCGCCGTCAAGCTGTACCATAGGACGGATATCGGGGGGAAGAACAGGGATGGTGTCAAGGATCATCCACTCAAGCTTGTTGCCCGACTTTCTGAAAGCCTCAACTACCTCCAGTCTCTTGATAAGTCTGGTCTTTTTCTGACCGGTAGCGGTGATAAGCTCGTTTTTGATCTCGTGAGAGAGCGCTTCAACGTCGATCTTGGAGAGAAGCTCCTTGATAGCGGCAGCGCCCATTCCGACTCTGAACTCGTCCTCGTACATTTCACGGTAATCCATGAGCTGCTTTTCTGTAAGCACGGTTCCCGCAACGAGAGGAGTGGATCCGGGATCAAGAACTACGTTCTCCGCAAAGTAGAGTACCTGCTCAAGCTGCTTGGGAGACATATCCAGAATAAGTGCCATTCTCGAGGGAATAGTCTTAAGATACCAGATATGAGACACGGGAGCAGCAAGCTCGATGTGACCCATTCTTTCACGTCTTACCTTTTTGGTTGTGACGTCGACTCCGCACTTTTCACACTTGCGGATCTCCTTGGAGTGGGAGTTCTTGTATTTTCCACACATACACGCTCCGTCCTTGGTAGGACCGAAGATGCGTTCGCAGAAAAGACCGCCGATCTCTGCCTTGAGAGTTCTGTAGTTAATGGTTTCGGGCTTTGTGACCTCACCATAGGACCACTCTCTGATCATTTCCGGAGATGCCAGACCTATTTTTATAGATGAAAATTCATTATGTTCCACAGCTGTTCTCCTAACTGTTTACTGTATTGAAAATTTTGGTTTCCTCGCCTCGGAAGCCTTTGCGCTTCCGAGACGCAGGTAAATGTGATTAGAACAGATCCGAATCGTCCTCAAAGGACGCGTCGTTGCCGAATACGTCGTCCGCGTCGATGAACTCGTCGTCCTCGATGGGATTTCCGTCCTCGTCCTCAAACTGGAAGGACTTGCGAAGCTCGTCCTCGTCGGAGTGCATCTCGCCAAGACCGGGAATGTCCTCCATGGGTCTGCCGCTGTAATGAGGTCCGTCGTCCTCGTTGCAAATAGTCGAGAGCTGGATCTCCTCGCCGTTCTTGTCAAGGACGCGAACGTCAAGCGCCAGAGCCTGAAGCTCCTTGACGAGAACCTTGAAGGACTCGGGAACTCCGGGAGTGGGAATGTTCTGTCCCTTGATGATAGCCTCGTAAGCCTTGCGGCGTCCGTTTATATCGTCGGACTTGACCGTCAGGATCTCCTGAAGGGTGTAAGCCGCGCCGTACGCCTCAAGCGCCCAGACCTCCATCTCTCCGAATCTCTGTCCGCCAAACTGTGCTTTACCGCCGAGAGGCTGCTGAGTAACGAGAGAGTAAGGACCGTTGCTTCGTGCGTGTACCTTATCGTCAACCAGGTGATGAAGCTTCAAGTAGTACATGATACCGACGGTTACGGGGTTGTCGAATGCCTCACCCGTGCGTCCGTCGTATACCTTCATCTTACCGTCGAAGAGCTTAAGCTTCTCCTGCAGACGGAGATTTTCGCAATATTCGCGGTCAGCCTTCTCCTCAGCGGTCAGCTTGCGGTAGGACTTGTTGCCGTCGGCTTCGCAGATCTCCTCGTAGAGATCCTTGCCCTCGGGATTTTCGTTGGGGAAGAGATCGCGGCAGTAGCCTGCCATCTTAAGACATTCTGCGATGTCCTGCTCGTTAGCACCGTCGAATACGGGGGTCATGATCTTCCAGCCCAGCTTCTTAGCGGCGATACCGAGGTGAACCTCAAGCACCTGACCGATGTTCATACGGGAAGGAACGCCCAGAGGGTTCAAGCAAATATCGAGAGGAGTACCGTCGGGCAGGAAGGGCATATCCTCGGGAGGAAGAATACGTGATACGACACCTTTGTTACCGTGACGTCCCGCCATCTTATCTCCGACCGAGATCTTTCTCTTCTGCGCGATGTAAAGCTTAACGACCTTATTGACACCTGCGGGAAGCTCGTCGCCTGCCTCGTGCGAGAATACGCGAACGTCAACTACGACGCCGCTCTCACCGTGAGGAACGCGGAGAGAGGTATCTCTTACTTCTCTTGCCTTCTCGCCAAATATTGCTCGGAGCAGTCTTTCCTCGGCGGTAAGCTCGGTCTCTCCCTTAGGAGTGATCTTACCTACGAGAATATCGCCTGCTCTTACCTCGGTACCCTTCTTGACGATACCCTCTGCGTTAAGATCCTTCAGCGCGTCGTCACCGACGTTGGGGATCTCGCGGGTTATCTCCTCGGGACCGAGCTTGGTGTCTCTTGCTTCGTGTGTATATTCTTCAATGTGGATCGACGTGTAAACGTCGTCTCTTACAAGCTTTTCATTAAGAAGGACCGCGTCCTCGTAGTTATAACCCTCCCAGGTCATAAATCCGATAAGAGCGTTCTTACCGAGAGAGATCTCACCGTTGCTGGTCGCGGGACCGTCGGCAATGACCTCGCCTGCGTG
>JAZNII010000041.1:0-11605 GCA_045577415.1 Eubacteriales bacterium | reverse complement strand
ATTTCGGTAAGCTTCATAACGTATCCTCTTATTTTTGTAAACAGTGATTTATAAATTTAATTGCCTCGTCTGTGTATTTTTTCTCGTCGATAATATAGCTTAACGCGTGACCTGCGTCGGGGACGGTCACAAAGGTGATCTCCGAGGCGCACGCCGCCGCGATAGTGCGGCTCATATCGCAGGGGACGAAGCGGTCTGCTTCTCCGTGTATCAGCAATATCGGAACCTTTGCATGCTTGACCGCTTCAACAGGAGAGCTTTCGGTCAGATCAAATCCGCCGAAAATCCTTGCCGACAGCTTGACTAATGGGTAAGCGGGAGCGGTTGGTATCTTCATACCATTACCGACCTTCTTGATGATTGCCCACGGAGACGAGTAGGGGCAATCGGCTATAACGCCAACTACATTTTCGGGAAGATCAAGGTCGCTTGCCATAAGAACGGTCGCCGCTCCCATTGAAACGCCAATCAAAAAAATTTTTGTGTCTGCGCCGAATCTGTTTAAAACGTAATCTACCCATGAAACGCAGTCGCGTCTTTCCTTGATGCCAAAGGTGATGGTGTTGCCCTCGCTTCTTCCGTGCGCGCGCTGGTCTACTATCAAGGTGTTGTGTTTAAGCGATCGAACTATACGGTCTCCACCGCAAAAGTCACGTATTCCCATGCTTCTGTATCCGTGAAACTCAATAAAGACGGGAGCGCCGTCGGTGACGTGATAGTATCTGCCGAAAAGCTTCAAGCCGTCGTGAGAGGTTATCGTCACGCTTTCATAGGGAATATCGTTAAGCTCTTTTATAATAGAGACCATAAAATCGCGGTTTTCTCTGTATTGGTCGTTGTCGGGAATGGTAAAAACGTCGTCGTTGGGGTTAGGTACGGTGAAAAAAGCCATCTTGTAGATAATTCGAGCAATTATAATAGCTGCCGCCGCCAAAATAACGATAATAACAGAAAAAATAAGTAAAATATGTATCGGATCAGGCAAAATCTATCACCACCAAATAAAAACTTATATTATTGTAACACATTTTAATAATTATTTCAATATTTTTAGTTAAATAAAGTTAAATAAAGCAGGTATTTTTAATTTTTTCCGTTTTACTTGACTTCATCCATAAAATCTTATTTAATAGCATTATTAAAAAGATCTCCTCGTTTCCGAGGAGATCTTTTTGTGTTTTAGTTGTCATTTGACGAAGACAAAGAGTATTTTGCCATATATTGCTCATAGCTTTCGTCAAACCTGCCGCCAGCTTTGACCTCGTGGAGATAGTTGTGGAGATCAAGCGAATCGTGTCGTGATATTTCTATAAGACATCCAGCAATATTGGAACAGTGGTCTGAAACTCTTTCAAGATTTGTAAGAATGTCTGAAAGGACGAAGCCGTGTTCGATTGTACATTGGCTCTTCTGCACGCGAATGACGTGTTGAAGCTTTATCTGATCCTTAAGATAGTCTACTACCTGTTCAAGCGGTTCAACTTGAGTTGCTTTTTCAAGATCATTGTCAACGAAGGATTCCTTCGTCATAGTTGTGATCTCACATACCGCCCCGTACATAATATTAAGCTCGCTTATAGCATTATCAGAGAAATGGAGTTCCTTATCATTCATTTCTTCTGCGGACTCTACAATATTTACCGAGTGGTCGGATATTCTTTCAAAATCTCCTATCATGTGGAGAAGTTTAGTGACCTCGAGACTGTCAGACTCCGACATGCTGTGAGAAGACAGTTTGACAAGATAAGACCCGAGAACGTCCTCGTAAATATCAACCTTGTCCTCTGCGTCGCGTATCTCCTGGGCAACTTTGGGGTCATATTTTCCCAACAAGGAAATAGACCTGTTGAAGGGTTCAATGGAAAGCTCAGCCATTTTTGCCGCAACTGCTCTGCAACGGTCGATAGCTATTTCGGGAGTGTCAAGGAGACGTTCGTCGAGCATCGAAGTGAACTCGTCACCCTTCTTGTCGGCGCCGCGAACGGTAAGGCAAGCGAGCTTTTCGAGAAGCTTTGTAAAGGGTGCGAGGATAATTACCGAAAAGATCTTGAATACCGTATGTATTCCTGCTATTCCAAACGCCTCGATAGTCTGATTGTCAGCCCAGCTCAGAAGACCGAAGACCCCCGTGGATTCAAGTATCCAACCTATAAGATAGTAGAGTGCCATCCAAAGGACTACGCCGATTATGTTGAAATAAAGGTGTACGAATGCTGCGCGCTTACCGTTTTTATTTGCTCCAAGGGAAGAAATAAGAGCGGTGACACAGGTGCCGATATTTTGTCCCATGACGATAGGCATAGCCGATCCGTATGTGATCGCGCCTGTAAAAGAAAGAGCCTGTAATATACCGACCGATGCCGAAGAAGATTGAACAACGGCAGTAAGGATCGTACCTGCAAGGACGCCAAGAATAGGCGCATCGGCAAACATGGTAAACAAAGGCTTCAGGTTTTCACCGTAACTGCTTACAGCATCTGACATAAGAGTCATACCAACCATAAGTACTGCAAAGCCCATCAGAATATTTCCAAGATCCTTGAATTTACTCCTCTTGGAGAACATAATAAAAGCAATTCCGATCAAGGCAAGTATAGGCATCCAAGCATCTGGCTTTAAAAGCTTTAGAGCGTCAAGCGAGAATCCAAGATTGTCGAGTCCGTTAAGCGCAGTGATCCATGCAGTAACCGCGGTACCCACGTTGGCACCCATAATAACGCCGACTGCCTGAGAAAGCAGCATAGTTCCGGAGTTTACAAAGCCAACGACCATAACTGTTGTAGCAGACGATGACTGAATAACAGCGGTAACGCCTAATCCTAAAAGGAACGCCTTAAATTTATTTGACGTAAGGTTTCCTAAGATTGTCTTCAGCTTTCGTCCTGCGCTTTTCTTTAGCGCGTCGCCCATAACGTCCATTCCGTAAAGGAAGAGAGCAAGACCGCATACCAATGATAAAATACTCAAAATCAGATCAAGATTCATAAGTTTATACTTCCTTAATTAATTAGTGCAAGCGTCAGATAAAAATTACAATTAATTTTAAATTTCCTTTTGTGAACCGACGGGGTTAACTATACTGTAACCAACGTTTACGAGGTGGTCTGCAACTCTTTCAAGTCCTACGACGACCGAAGAATAATAAGGGCTTACGTTAACGTTGCAATTGCCATCGGCAAGACGTGCAAAGTGGCTTGCGATAAGCTCCTTCTTCTTAACGTCTACATCTTCCTCGAGGACTGTGAGGGTGGGAAGGTCATTTCTGTTAAGATTTTCAAAGGCATCCTTAGAGATAGCGAACATCTGCATAACGTTATTACGCATAGCCGAGATCTCTTCGTACGCCTTGTCAGAGAAGGAAAGCTTTTTGTTGATCATTTCGACGCCGATCTCGTGGAAGTTTTCCGCGTGGTCACCTATACGCTCAAGGTCGTTAAGCACGTGGAAATAGGAACCGATGACCTTTTCGTCGCTCTGATCAACTCCGCTGGAGAGCTTGATGAGAAACTTGGTCAAAGCGCTGTTGGTAAAGTCGATGATCTCCTCGTTCTTTCTTATCTTTTGATCGTACTCCGAGGAACCCTTGTCAATAGACACGAATGCAAGATTGGTGTTCTCCTCAACGAGCGCGATCATGTAGTCCATCTCTTTCTTGACCTGCATAAGAGCTACGGGAGGAGTGGAGAGAAGTCTGTCGTCAACGAACTTGAGGGTAAGAACCTCTTCCTTGTTCTTCTTGTCTCTGATGATAAAGCAGGAATATTTGACGAGAAGCTTGACGAAGGGAAGTAGTACAAGCGTAGTGGAAACGTTGAATATAACGTGGAAAAGTGACACTCTCATCTGAAGAGCCATGGGATCCTCTCCGGGGAATACGGACATCAAAAGATTTACTAATGGGTCTTTGAATATCAAAAGGATCACGGTGAAAAGTGCTGTTCCTATAAGGTTGAACGTAAAATGTATCAGCGCTACACGCTTGGAGTTGACGTTTGCTCCTACGGAAGCCAGCAAAGCCGTCACGCAGGTACCTATATTCGCGCCAAGGACGATAAACAACGCAAGGCTGAGAGGAAGCACGCCTGTACCAACCATTGTGATAACGACACCAGTCGCGGCGGAAGAACTCTGTATCAGACCTGTAAAAATAATACCGATAATGATGAGAAGGAAGGGATTGTTAACAGCGGCAAAAATACCCTCGAACATGGACATAACTTCGGGATTTCTGAATGCCTGCTCGCTTCCCATCAATTCAAGACCTACGAAAATCAGTCCGAGACCGCTCATAAGGCTACCGGCAAGCTTAAATTTTTCATTTTTGAAAAATCCCATCATTACTCCCGCAAAAGCGAGAAGATACATAGCCATATTGAAATAGTCGTTTTTTAGCGCCACAAGCACGCCGGTGATAGTAGTACCGATATTGGCACCCATGATTATAGGCGTTGCCTGCATAAGGGTCATAACTCCCGCGTTAACGAGACCGATGACCATGACCGACGTAGCGGACGAGCTTTGAATGATCGCGGTCACTCCCGCTCCGATTCCGACGCCCGAAAAGCGATTGTTGCTTATTTTACCAAGCAGCTTCTTCATTCCGCTGCCCGCGCTCTTTTCTAAAGCGTTGCTCAAAAAGTTCATGCCGACGATAAATATTCCGACACCTGCCAAAAGCCAGATAAGGCTTGAGATAAGTTCCATATTAATTTCTCCTTTTCAGTTTAGTAGATCCATTGCTGTATATAATGTGCCGAAGGGCATCTTGTTGTTGCTTAAAGTAATTGTTGTCCGTTTATAATAAGCTTAAACCTAAGCCCAAGCCGCTCGGCCGCCTTGCGGCAAAGGATCATTCGTCCGAGGAATATCTCAAAATAATCCATGACAGAACTTAGGGCTGTGTCTATGGTAAGGTCAAGGGTAATTACCGAGGTCTCGGTATCAATGGCGAGCTTGGATGAGGTGACGGAATAATTTACGTTATCGTGAATGTCTCCCACTTCGATCTTGCTTCCGCGGACGCGAGAGCGGCGAACATCGGACTTGTCCGCAATAATAAGCGCCGCAGCCACCGCATTAACAGGAACGCCCGTACCCTCGTCGTGGTTACCTATTGCTGTGACCACCGTTGCGATCTCGGACGAATCCATACCAAGCTTATCGAGAATACGGAAGGCGATTATAGCGCCGCTTTGGGAATGCTCAACTCTGTTGACGAGATTTCCTATATCGTGAAGGAAGCCTGCGATCTTTGCAAGCTCAACGGTTCTTTCGTTGTATCCGAGAGAAGAAAGAATATACCCAGCGGTCTCCGCAACCTTGGTGACGTGAGCAAAGCTATGCTCGGTATATCCAAGGGCTTCAAGGGAAGCGTCGGCTTCCTTGACATACACTCTTATATCGGGATTGTTTTTAATCTTTTCAAATGTTATCATATATCTCCTTAAAGATGGAATTCAAATTTCACCAAAATATACTATAACATAAATTTTGTCAAAAATCAAGAGTAAAATGTGCATATTTTAATATTTTTTGTTTGAAAAATGATTTATATTCCGAAAAAGCGAAAAAGCTAATATCTTATAAAACAAAAAATACCAAGCGCAAAGAACCGCGCTCGGTATTTTTAAGCTTTTATACATTATTTATCACTATGGCCTTGACAGTGACCACCGCAGCCTTGGCAGTTTCCCGAACAAGTGCCGCTCCGGGGGCTGCTTTTAGCTCCGCAAGAGTCGGCGTCGGGACATCCAATGCAGCATTTGCCGTTTTTTTTGCTTTTAATTATGTAAGCAACGGCTCCGCTCGCGACAGCTATAATGATCGCAAGAACTAAGAAATCAATAGGTCCCATAAAATCACCTTAAATACAAATTGTTAAACGTTCACAGTTTCCTTTTGCTCCGCCCTGATCTTTTTTTGTAATTGATCGGCTTTAAGTTTTCTTTGATTAGTTACGATCAGAACAGTAAGGATTACAGCAATGGCAATTACGATCTCCCAACCGACTACAGGCATCCATATCTCGCCGAAATCGCGAGTGGTAAAGAGCGTTCCAAAGAAGAAAGTCAGGAAGCTTACGCAATAGCCTACCGCGAACTGAAGACCAATTCCGCCCCAGAACCATTTACGGCTATTTATTTCGGCGTTCATAGCTCCGATAGCGGCAAAGCAGGGAGGAGAAAACAGATTGAGAAGAAGGAATGCAAGAGCCGCTACGGGGAGCATTGCGCCTCCGCTTCCTGTTCCGAAGGCGCTTGCGATCTCGGAGACGTTAGCGCCCTCTTGAATGATCAGCTCGTCTGCGTTTATAAGATTGGAGATTCCAAAGCAGACCGCAAGAGTACCCACAACGTTTTCCTTTGCGATAAATCCGGTTATAGTTGCGGACGCAAGCTGCCACGAAACGTATCCGATTATAGGAGCAAACAGATAAGCGAAGGGAATTGCGATAGTCGCGAGGATGGAGGTGTTTTCAGCGCCCTCCTCGATAAGCTGGAAGCTCCAGTTGAAGTTCTGCATCAGATGAATGACGAGATTACATACAAGAATTATGGTTCCTGCCTTTTGGATATAAGAGAGTCCGCGCTGAAGCATTGATCCCGCCGCCTTTGAGAAGGAAGGCACTTTGTATTCGGGAAGCTCAATAATAAAGAAGGATTTTTTGTTGTGTCCCGTTATCCATTTAATAATAAGGGCGCACATAAGAATAATAAGTATTCCAACAAAATACATAAGCGTTCCGACCCAAGCTGAGTTAGAGAAGAACGCGCCTGCAAAGAGTGCGATAACGGGAAGCTTTGCTCCGCAGGGCATAAAGGGGGCAAGCATAGCGGTCGCTCTGCGCTCTCTTTCGTTTCTGATGGTACGGCAAGCCATAACGCCGGGGATGGCGCATCCCGTTCCGATTACGAAGGGAATTACCGATTTACCCGAAAGACCGACCTTTTTGAATATAGGGTCAAGAACTACCGTCGCACGAGCCATGTATCCGCAGTCCTCAAGGAGCGCGATAAGGAAGTACATGACCATAACGAGGGGAAGAAATCCTATTACCGAGCCAACGCCGCCGATTATACCGTCAACTACGATGGAGGTAAGCAGAGGATGAACGTTACCCTCCATAAGACCGTTTATCCATTCGCCGAACATATCAATGTATGTAACAAGTCCGGGGATGACGAATTCGTTCTCCGCGCCTTCAAAAAATACTATTCCATTGGCTATCCAAGGACCTACCCAAGCCTGTGAGATCTGGAACACGAGGAACATAACGACCGCGAAAATCGGGATGCCAAGCCATTTGTTGGTAAGGATCGTGTCGATTTTGTCCTGCGCGTTCTTGTTCTTGGTGAGAACCTTTCTGTCCTCGACCTCTTTGACTATTTTGTTTACGAAATCAAAACGCTTTCTGTCAGCTTCTTTGACTGCGTCCTTGTTTTCAAGATCAATATTGCCTTGAACGTAGGGCGCAATCTGCCGCTTGCCGACAACCGAATATGCCGCGGAAATGACTTCTTTGAGACCGTCACCCGAAGTGGAGACCGTTTCAATGACGGGACAACCGAGCTTTTCAGAAAGAGCTTTAACGTCTATTTTGTTGTCCTTCTTTTTGTTAGCGTCGGTCTTGTTGAGCGCGATAACGACGGGAATTCCAAGCTCAAGGAGCTGAGTTGTGAAGAACAAGCTTCTGCTGAGATTGGTAGCGTCAACAATATTGATAATAGCGTCGGGATTTTCATTTTTTACATAGTCGCTTGCTATGCTTTCCTCGCTTGTAAAGGGAGACATAGAATATGCTCCCGGAAGATCGACCGCAATAATAGCCTCGTTGTTTTTGCAGTATTTCCTTTTGATTGCATGCTCCTTTTTGTCAACGGTAACGCCCGCCCAGTTGCCGACCTTTTCGTTACTGCCCGTAAGGGCGTTATACATTGTAGTCTTACCACTGTTGGGGTTGCCCGTAAGCGCGATCCTCATTTGATTTCCTCCGAAATGTTATGTAATATATTTTTAAACAGGGAACTGTTGTAAATACTGATTCAATAAGTTAGCGCTGGCTAACTCTCGGTCAAAAAAATAATCGAAACGATTATTTTTTAAACGACGATTGCCTCTGCAAGCTCCTTATCGATACTGTAGCGACCGTCCTTGATAGAAACGACGCAGCTGCTCTTTAAGTGGGAAATGACGGTGATAGGCTCTCCAACGTAACAGCCAAGGGAAAAGAGGAACGCGTCAAGCTCCTCGTCATCTGTTTCTATCTGCTTGATGATATATTCTTTTCCTTCTTCAGCGTTGAGTAAATTCATGACCTGCTCCAATCATCATTGTTGTGAGTTAGCATCTGCTAACTATATATATTATAGCATAATAAGCTGATTTGTCAAGAAAAAATTTCAAATTTTCAAATTTTTGTAAAAAAGAACAAGCGACCGATTTTTCGGTCGCTTGTTTGTGTGCATTATGCTCAATTCAATATCTTTGAAAGCTCGATTCCGTAAAGCTCTCCAAGCAGGATCATAGAGGTTGAATCGTAGTGAGCGGGGTCGTTATTTTCTTGCATGGTATCAAGCCCCAGAGCATTGGTGTCAATATAGAAGTTGATTTCCGATTCCTTTGAGTATGCAAGCTTGCTTTGATTAAGTAAGAAGGCAGATTGCCACATTCCCGACTCGCTTACAGCGGCATCGATAAAGGCGATACCGTGGGGCGCTTCGTATACTGCGTATTCCTCTCGGATATTTTCAACGAGCGCTTTTTGAAGATCGTAATAATCTCGTGCCGCCTTAAAGGTCGTGGCATCGGACTCTCCCTGCATCCAGAGGAAAGCGACGATTTTGGGATCAAGACCTTCTTGCTTGAGAAGATCAAGTCCAAGGTCAACCGTTTCCTTGAATTCAACGAGGCACGTATTTCTGCTTTCATTGGTCGGATTCCAATGCGCGCCAAGTCCTGTGCTTCCGATTGCGTATTTAATGATGTAGAAGGTCTCGTCGGGATAGTTCTCGCTGAGATACGCCGCAAGACCAAGCTCGGGACCAAATCTTGTCGTGCCTATGCCCTGACCGAGCTTAGTGTCGACGAAACTTTCGCTGTAATTAGCAATATTAACCACACCGCTATTAACCGTGCCGGAGGAGTAAAGGATCTTTACGTTTGAATAGCCGCGTAAATATTCCACATATTTCTCGTAAGGAACGTTATTTTCGAGGAAGGAGCCGTGTGTCGCGCCGGTAGCATTGGACTGACCGCCGATAAGTATTACCTTTGCGGCGTTTTCGGGATATTCATCCTCATTCTCAATGTCGCTCTCTGGTTCCTCGTCGGACTTTGCAACCGAGTGTTCGATCACAAATCCGCCGCAAAATACGAACTTTCTGTCCTTGCTGTCGCCAATGTAGCTTGCGATGTTATACTGCTCATATTCCTCGGGAATAGTCTTTGCGTACCAAAGCGTGTCGACTAAAACTCCACCGTAGATCTCGTCCTCGTTTGCTGCGCCTGACTCGTCTTCAACGTAGCTCAGAACCATAAGATAATCGCCCGCAGGCATCTGACCGTCCTCAAAACAGATGGTATAGGTACGCAGGGTGGAGGTGATGTATTCACTGTATATCGGCTCTGTTTTAATAGTGCTTCGGTAGTTGCCGTCGAAGGAATAAATGTCTACTTTAATGCTACAAGTCGTGTACCACGTGCTACTAACTAGCTTGTCAGTCAGGTTGATGTAAAGCTTTTTAAGCTGACCGTCTGGAATTGTGAAGGAGACGGCAGCTTTCTCTCCGGTCTTGAGATCGTGAAGGCTTCTCTGGGTTCTTGTGTAGTCTACGAAGCTGATGACGTCCTCGACAAGCTCGGTCTCAAAGACCTCCTCGGTAGTCTCCTCCTCGGTGGTTTCTTCCTCCGTAGTTTCTTCGGTGGTTTCTTCCTCCGTAGTTTCCTCGGTGGTCTCATCCTCGGAAGACTCTGTCTCGAAGGATTCGCTACCAAGCGAGACGGAGCTGCTTTCAGAATTTTCTAACGATATAGATTCGGTTGAGCCGTCACCCATGAACAAGTCACAAGAAGCAAAGGCCGAAAGCATCATAAATAGGCACAAGGTTACCGAGATCTGTCTAAATGTTCGTTTCATAGTCTCCTCCTGATTGGATTATATACATATCATAACATGAACTTGACATTTTTGCAAGAGATTTTTTATAAAATTGTTATACAATTATTGATTTTAAGTGTCAAGTGTGTTATAATTACCTATATGTTATGCGAAAAGGTGGCGATTTCGTGATATACAACTCAATAACCGAACTGATAGGAAATACTCCTCTGATTGAACTTGTTAAATTTGAGGAACAGTATGGATGCAAATCTAAAATACTTGCCAAAATAGAGTTTTTCAACCCCGCAGGCTCTGTAAAGGACAGAGTTGCCCTTAATATGATAGAGCAATACGAAAAAGAGGGCAGACTAAATGAAAAAAGCGTTATAATCGAGCCTACCTCGGGCAATACAGGTATCGGACTTGCCGCTATCTGTGCCGCAAAGGGTTATAGAGTGATAATCGTTATGCCCGACACTATGTCGCTTGAGCGCAGAATGCTTATGACCGCATACGGAGCTGAGCTTGTGCTTACCGACGGCGTTTGGGGTATGCAGGGAGCTATTGCCAAGGCAGAGGAGCTTGCGAAAAACATTAGGGGTGCTATTATCGCGGGGCAGTTTACAAATCCCACAAATCCCGATGCCCATTATAGGACCACAGGTCCCGAAATCTGGAGTGATACCAATGGAGACGTGGATATTTTCGTTGCAACCGCAGGCACGGGCGGAACGGTCAGCGGCGTCGGCAGATATTTAAAGGAAAAGAACCCTAACATCAAGGTTATCGCCGTTGAGCCTGCATCCTCGCCGTATCTGACCGAGGGCAGGTCGGGCTCGCACAAAATTCAAGGAATTGGAGCGGGATTTAAGCCCGACACGCTTGACCTTTCGGTGATCGACGAAATTGTGACCGTCACCGATGACGAGGCGTATGAGAGCGCTCGTGAGATAGCCAAGAGCGAAGGACTTTTGGTAGGCATATCATCCGGAGCGGCGCTTGCGGCGGCAAAAAAGATCGCTAAACGCCCCGAAAGCAACGGAAAAACGATAGTTGTAATATTGCCCGACACGGGCGAAAGATACCTCTCGTCGGGACTATTTGAATAAGAAATAAAGGAAAAACAATGAGAAACGCACAGTTAGCGGACCTTTTGCGTCCGCAGGCAATAGACGATATTGCGGGACAGAAGCATCTGTTCGGCGAGCGTGGTGTCATCCGTCGCATGATGGAGGGCGGTAGAATTACGAATATGATCTTCTTTGGACCTCCCGGTACGGGCAAGACCACCGCCGCGTCGATAATCGCAAAGCAGTCGGGAATGGATTTTCACAAGCTGAACGCCACAAGTGCCTCGCTTTCGGATGTGAAAGAGGTGCTTGCAGGCTCGTCAAGTCTTTTCGGTAATAACGGAACTCTGCTCTATATCGACGAGATACAGTATTTCAACCGCAAGCAGCAGCAGGCTTTGCTTGAATACATAGAGGACGGCAGAGTTACGCTTAT
>JAZNII010000040.1:0-2618 GCA_045577415.1 Eubacteriales bacterium | reverse complement strand
AAGGAATACGGACAAAACTTTCTCACAGACAATATGACCGTTGAGGATATTGCCGACGCCTGCAACGACGATAAGGATATCACTGTCATCGAGATAGGTCCCGGTATCGGATGTATGACCCGTGAGCTTTGCGAAAGATACGCCCGCGTAGTGGCATTTGAGATAGATACGGGGCTTATTCCCATTCTCAAATACACGCTTGACGGATATAAAAACGTCACAATTATCAATGAGGACATTATGAAGGCAGATCTCGAAGCTACGCTTGCTCCCTATTTTGAAATGGGCAAGGTTGCGGTCTGCGCCAATCTTCCCTATTACATCACAACACCTATTCTTATGAAGCTGATCGAGAGCAAGCTCCCCTTTGACAGTATTACCGTAATGGTTCAGACAGAGGTAGCGGAGCGTCTTGCGGCAGGCGCGGGCAAGAAAAATTGCGGCGCGATCACTGCGGCAATCGACTATTACGGCGACGCAAAGCTCCTCTTTACCGTCAGCGCTGACCGCTTTATGCCCCCTCCAAAGGTAACGTCGAGCGTTGTTCGCATCGATCTCTGGAAAGACAAGCCTATCAAACCCATTGACGAGACAATGTTCTTCAGAACTGTCAAGGCGGCGTTTGAGCAGAGACGAAAGACTCTCCCCAACTCGCTTATGACGGGATTTTCCGAGATCAGCAAGGAAAGGCTGACCGAGATCGTAATCGAGTGCGGTCTAAAACCCGATATTCGTGGCGAAAAGCTGACGGTTTCCGATTTTTGTACTCTTTCCGACAAGCTTTACAACGAAATTAACGGTTAAATTTTGATCATTATGAAATACTTTAAGCTAACTTTTATTATTTTTCTCATTTTCATTTCAGTCGCACTCTTTTCATGCGACAACTCCTGCAAGCACGAATTTGACTCCACTGTGATAGATCCTACCTGCACTGATGACGGCAAAATTGTCAAAGTATGTAAGATATGCGACGAGGTAGAAGAAACGGTCTTGCCAGCTAACGGGCATACGCTTACGTCCTCGGTAACTGATCCGACCTGTCGCTTGGCGGGTTATACCGAGTATGAGTGTGATTGCGGCTATTCCTATAAGTCTGACATTACATCCGCGAAGGGACATCAGTATACCTCAAAAACTACGCAACCGACCTGCTCCAAGAACGGATACACGACATATTCCTGCAAAAATTGTGCCAGCTCTTATGTAGCGGATGTTACAAAGCCTTTGGGACATAAGCTAACAGATATCGTAACCGCTCCTGACTGTGTCGACCAAGGATATACTACGTATTCTTGCTCTGCTTGCGACTATTCATTTACGTCTAATTACGTAAAGCCGACAGGACACAAATTAGTCGAGTCTATAACTGCGCCTACCTGTACCGAAAAAGGATTTTGCAGATATTCATGCTCCGAGTGTGATTACAGCTACGATTCGAATTTTACCGATCCAACGGGGCATAATTATGACTCCGAGACACTTTCCTTCGTCAGCTGCACGAATGTCGGCGAAGTAAAGTACACCTGCTCTTGTGGGAACAACTATACCGAGCTCATAACGCCTTCGGGTCATAATTTCGAAGAAAAAGTCACCAATCCTACGGTCTCAGATATGGGTTATACGGAGTACACCTGTGACTGCGGATTTTCATACGTTGGAAATTACCGCTTTTACAGTGAGATACTCGATAACGCTTATTCGGGAACCGATCAAGTTTTCTCACGTGGCATAGACATTTCAAAATGGAATCACACACAAAATTCCGACGGCAAATACGAGCCTATCGATTGGGTAGCGCTAAAAGAAGCGGGTGTTGACTACGTTATCCTAAAAATCGGCAGTTCTCTGCGTGATGGCGGCGAGTTGGGCGGCTTTGAACCCACGTTCGAAATGGATTATGAGGGTGCAAAGGCGGCAGGGATCGACGTTGGCGTATACTATTTTACATACGCTACTAGCGTAAGAGAGATAAAGGAGGATGCAGAGCTTCTTCTCACCTTGCTTGACGGCAAGCAATTTGAATATCCGATATATCTTGACGTTGAGGATGTTCCAGATGAGGGTTATTACGCAAGTGAGATAGCCTCGCCAATACTGACGGAAATGTGCTTGACCTTCTTTTCCACGCTTCAAAAAGAGGGCTATTATACCGGTCTTTACGTCAACAACGAGTTTCTTTTCAATATTCTTCAAACCGAGAATATGATAGAGCTGTTTGAGATCTGGTATGCTCGCTATCCTTCCTTAGATTCCTTTGATTGGAACGCGGAGGATTCTGAAAGCTACGTTTGGAATACGGAAAAATACGGTGATCACCTAGGAATGTGGCAATACACAATGACAGGTAAGCTTCCTCCGATAGTTGGTGACGTTGATTTTAATTTCGCCTATAAAGAGTATCCAACACTTATCAAGAAACACGGATTTAACGGTTTTTCTGCCAACTTTCCTGACAATGGGCTTGAAGGAGAACCTATCTTGACCGAGTAGTCATACTCTAAACCGAATATAAACAAAAAACCACTGTTTTTCGAAACAGTGGTTTTTGATCGTTAGTTATTCTCTGCCGCGCGGCGAGCCTTGACCATCTCTCTCATACGAGTGCTGGTGTCAAG
>JAZNII010000039.1:0-1838 GCA_045577415.1 Eubacteriales bacterium | reverse complement strand
TGCTTTCCGCTTCTTTCCGTAAACATAGGTGCTCCTCCTCGTTCTTTTTTACACCTATATTATACCACATTTCTAAAATCCTGTAAATACGACAAAAAAGCCCAAAACCTATGTCTTGGACTCTTTGTCAGTAATCTGAAGACCACATTGAGTGGTCTTGTTTGTTTTTGAAATTAACCTCATTATTTAATACAACGAGAGGTCGAAAACTCAAATGGTGCATTTTTGAACCCCATTTTGTGCTATTTAATGAGCCTTTTCTTATGTTTGTGTAATGACTCATTCGTTAATACAATGAAGCCTTGAAAGCGGAAATTGTGCATTTATTCCCTTAAAACAAGGGCGTTTTTAAGGGAAAGTTCGCTAATTTAAGGGAAAGAAAATATATTTTTTCAAAACCTCTTGACTTTTTCGCCGTTTAGAGTGATATATACAAGCACTCGGAGGTGAGAGTATGAACAAAAAACAAGGGGCGGCAGAGCGTGATTACCGTCTTGCTAAAGCCATTTTTACAGCGTTACACAACAAGGGCGTCATTACGGACGAGGAGCTTTCGGCACTTAAGAAGGAGTGTGTCCGCAGGCTCAAGCCGATGGTAGGAGAATTGGAGGTGAACAGCATTGCCGAAGAGAAAGGTTACACAGGTTGAATTTGCTCCCCGACTTGGGGACTTCGGTCGAGCCCCTACGGCAAAGCTGCGAGTTGCCGCCTACGCCCGTGTGTCCACCGAAAAGGAGGAACAGGAGCACAGTCTGGAAGCACAAACCGATTATTTTGAAACCTATATCAAGGAGAACCCTCGGTGGGAGTTCGTAGGACTTTATGTGGATGACGGCATTTCGGGGCTTTCCTATCATAATCGTGAGGGCTTCAATCGTATGGTCGCAGATGCTATTGACGGAAAAATCGATCTCATTATCACCAAGTCCCTCTCCCGCTTTGCTCGTAATACAGTAGACGCTCTTATGACTATCAGAAAGCTGAAAGCCGAGGGCGTGGGGGTCTTTTTTCAGAAGGAGGATATCAATACTCTCGACTCCAAGGGTGAATTTATGCTGACTCTTATGAGCTCCTTTGCCGAGGAGGAGAGCCGATCCATTTCGGATAATGTCACCTGGGGCAAGCGGAAACAATTTGCCGACGGCTTTTATACCGTTCCGTTTGCACACTTTCTCGGTTATGACCGCGGTACAGAAAAGGGAGAATTTGTAATAAATGAGGAAGAGGCTCGTGTGGTTCGGTTCATATATATGCTGACATTTGAGTATTACGCACCCAGCCATGTTGCTCAACTATTGACGGATATGCATATACCATCTCCCGGTAGCAAGGATACTTGGTATTGCAAAACCATAATAAGTATACTGAAAAATGAAAAATATAAAGGCGATGCACGTCTGCAAAAGAAGTTCACAGTAGATTTTCGCACCAAGAAACGTAAAATCAACGAGGGTGAGCTTCCGCAGTATTATGTAACAGGCGGTCACCCTCCCATCATCGCCCCCGAGACCTGGGATGCCGTTCAACAAATTTTTCTCCCCGAGGGTCAACGGCTTACAAGAAGATATCCTATATCGGGCAAGCTCGTATGCGGTGAATGCGGAGGACGGTATGGTATGATTCTTTGGCATTCCACTACCTATCGCAATTATGTATGGGAATGCCTCTCCAAGAAGCAAGGAAAGACACGGTGCCGTTGTAGCCATATTTATGCCGAAGAAATGGAATCCGCTACCGCCACAGCCTTACAACGCTTGTATGAGAAAAACAAGAGAATCAAGGGACTATGTGCGGAGTTGCTCTCCGCCTTGCCGTTAAACGACCGAGAGGGTGCATTA
>JAZNII010000038.1:0-1513 GCA_045577415.1 Eubacteriales bacterium | reverse complement strand
AAAAACAGTCAGATGAAAAGTACATTCAGAATCCTATTCTATGCAAAGTGGGAGGCAAGCGACGAGGCAAAGATGCTCCCAATCTATGTTCGCATTACAATCAACGGCACAAAGGCTCGATTCAGCCTTAAAATTCGTGTGTCGGAAAAAATCTGGGACGCCAAGAGTGGTCGTGCCATCGGGCATAGTCACGAGGCCCTACAAGCCAACCGCTACCTCGATAGCGTCGTTACACGCATCAATACCATATATTATCGCCTATGCGAGCAGAGCGAGGCCGTGACGGCTCAAATGGTACGTGATGAGTTCCTCGGTGTGAAAGCTCCGAGCAAGACGCTACTTTCGGTGTTTGCCGAGTTCAACGATAGGCAGGAAAATCTTATCGGCGTGGATATTACGCAATCGACATTCAATAAGTTCGACTTGACTTTTCGCAGGTTGGAAGAGTTCCTGCGAGTGAAACGCAATCGACCGGATATCCCCGTATCGCTGGTCGATAGGGATTTCGTACTCGACTTTGAAGCCTATTTGAAGGTCGATTACCACCTGCAAGCCAACTCCGCCGAGAAACTGATGCGTATCTTCAAGCGTATAACCACGATGTGTTTCAAGAGTGGACTGATGGCGAAAGATCCATTTTGCGATGTGCGATTAAAGAAGGTCAAGAAGGATAGAGGCTACCTGACTCGCCACGAATTGGAGCTGATACTCAACTATAAACCAACAAAGAAGCGTTTGGAGAAGGCGCGTGATGTCTTTGTGTTTTGCTGTTTTACGGGATTTGACTACTCTACCACAGCATCGCTGACCGAACAAAACCTTGTTTTGGCGGACGACGGCTCGATGTGGATTGAAACACACCGAGTAAAGACCGGTGTTGCATCAAAGGTCAAGCTGCTCGATATACCGCTTTCAATCCTTAAAAAGTACGAGCCGACCCGTATTAACGGCTATCTCCTGCCCGTGTTGAGCAACGCCAAATACAATCTCTACCTCAAAGAGATAGCCGCCACATTGGGCATCCAGAAACGCGTAACCTCACACCTTGCACGACATACATTCGCAACGACAGTAACCTACGCCAATGGCGTATCTATCGAATCAATTAGCAAGATGCTCGGACATACCAAACTCGCTACCACCCAAATCTACGCCCGCATCGTTGACCAAACGGTCAGCCGAGAGATGGATAAGTTGTCAGCAGCATTAAGCGGCACGAGTTTCAGCCTCAACAATGGAGAAACCTCAACACAAGAGACTACCAACTAATAAAAACAACAAGGTGCCCGGCGATTGCTGGACACCTTGTCATTTAATATCTTATATCAGCACATTACAAGTTCCGCTGTTACTTAAACTCATTTGCGCTCCACATTTCGCATTGAGTCATAATAGTTTCGAGTGCTGCCTCCTGGCCCTCAGGCGGATATTTATATTTTTTGAGCAGTCGTTTCACGATGCGGCGCATACCGGCACGGGCACTCTCCTTCATTGTCCAGTCGATGGTCTTGTT
>JAZNII010000037.1:0-19729 GCA_045577415.1 Eubacteriales bacterium | reverse complement strand
CTCCAAGTTCTGTGACCAAAGAAATGAGCGGTGAGATACAGACTAAGGTCAGGACAAGTCCTATGGCAAGGCGGACGTGGGCTTTTAGCCCGCCGCTCTCTCCGTCGGGCGAAAGGATGCTGACTATTGAACCGATCACTCCGACTATTACCACCGTAATAATATATTGCTTCATCGTCTTTGTGTCTCCTATCCCGACACCGCCGCCGCGGTGGACGCAAAGACCGCAAGCGCTATAATAAAGACCGCCGCGCTTATGGCGGCGATGCCCTCAAGATAGCCGTAAAGCGAGCCGATCTCATCTAAAAGCCGCTTTTCTCCCGCGCAACCCAAAAGTCCTGCGACAAAAGAGGTCAAAGCCAATACTCCGCGCATAGCGGCAAGCTCTACTATAACGGGAATAAGCATGAGCAGTATTATCACCACGCCCATGACTCCCACCGAGCCGCGTATCAGCTCCACCGACGCAGCAAGTGTTCCGAGGGTCGATGAGACCACGCCGCCCGACACCGGAATAAAGCTGCTCGCCGCGAATTTCATTCCTCGCATTGCCGCTCCGTCTGCCTTTGATGCCAATATTCCTTGCGCCGCTATGGCGGCGGTAAGTATCATCATTATAAAGGCAAGAGCGGTGGTGTACCATTTTTTTACCGTCGCCGCAACCGATCCCGATGCCGACGCTCCGATGCCCTCAAACACCGATAGCAGAGACAGTGACAAGCAGGCGCAGAACACGGGGATCACTGTCTCCGAAAAGAAAAACTGACATACGGCAAGAGTTGCCGAAAGAGTGACCGAACCTGATGCCGCACCCGTCAGATTTCCTCCCATGGCGTAAAGCACTCCTGAAAGCGGAACGAATGCGGCGACAGAGGCGAAAAGCGAGTCGAAATACTCCGAAAGCCGAGACAGCGCCCCCACCGATATAGCCGCTATGGAACAGAAGGAGCAAAGTCGGCAGGCGAAGCTTACTGCCGCTCCAAGTCCCCCCGTGAAATTTGATGCAAAGGTGTGGGCGATCGACGAGAGTATGATTATTCCTAAAAGCAGGGCAAGAGTCGGCAAAAGCTCGGTCACGGCACCGCCGAAGGCGCTAAAGATCGCGCTCAAGAGATAGGTTACACTCGCCATCTCGCTTGCGGCTGATACAAGCGATTCCCTGTCTCCCTCGGGAGCCTCGGGGGGAAGTTTGTCCAGAACGCCGTCGGGGAGCGCGTCTAAAAAGTCCCCATATTCCTCGGGCAGAGTTTCAAGGTCAGAGTTACCGTCCGATGCTCCGACACTCATAGCAGTTACCGCTATCAGGATCAACACAAGCGCAAAATATAGCGCTATCCTCTTTTTTTTGTTCATTTTCTTATCTCAAAGCAATTCAACCGTCAATTCGATCATACTTTTTATCAACGGCAGGGATAAAAGAATTATCTCCACCTTGCCGCCAAGCTCAACGTAAGAGCTAAGGCTTGCCTCTCCGCAATCTCGGCAGACCGTAGCCGAAACATGGGTGACCATAGCTACCGCAAGCACTTGGAGCATAAATTCCGCAGACTCGGCAAGCCCCTCTGTCTCTCCAAGGGTCGAAAGCTCTCTTATATACTCAACTGCGGGCGATACCGCACCGAAGCAGATCGCCGCCAGTGTTATTGCCGACGCGATCTTCAGCATCACCCCAAGCTCTCCTCCCCATTTTTTAACAAGTAGGATAAGCATCGACGCTACCGCCGCTATGGCACACATTTTAAACAAAAGCTCGCTCATTAAAAGCCAAACACCGAGATAACAAGCTCAAAGAGCTTTTCTATCTCGCCAACCAACATTATCAGCACCACGATTATTCCCGATATGACCACAAGGGTCGATTGCTCGTCTCTGCCCGATTTTTGCAATATCTGCGCCGCCGCGCTGACAAGTATTCCAACGCCCGCGACCTTTAGAATAAGTCCAATATCCAATTTTCAAACCTCTTACAGCAGTATTTCTACCACAAAAGTATCGCAAGACACAGGGCGATACATATACAGATCGCGCTCCCCGAACGCATCTCCGCAGGCAGGCGGTTAGCAATATCCCCTCGGCACTCACGGAGAAGCGAGATGTAGTGGTCGCATCTGCGTGTCTGCTCCTCTCTGAATATCGACCCAAATTCGCTTGAAAAGGATGTAAGCAGGCGCAAGGTCTCGCGGTCAAGGTATATTTTGCTTTCACCCACAAGCTCCTCAAGAGAGCCCGCCCCCGATGGGCAGTTGCAATCGCGCAGTATCTCGGGCGGCAGAGAGTGCAATATATCCCCGATGGGTCGCGCGTAACAATCCACCTGACCCTTTATATAATAAATGAGAGAAATAAAGCCGTCGGTGGTATCAAGTCTCCGTCGGTGATAGCGGCAAAGCGACAGGGCCGAAAACACGCCCGAGGCGCACAGAAAAAGGCTGCCTATTATTTTGATCAACATAATTTTCCTAATAATTAATGCTTAATTGGTCTCTGTAATGTACATCGTAGCTGAAATCTCCCCCGGGCGCGCGCTTGATCCCCACGTAAGCGCCGAATATATTCGCCTCGTGGAGCAGCATTATTCCCGTTCTGCGTAAAAGTTCTTCTACACTGCCTGCGTGGGCGGATGCTATAAGCGGCACTCCGCAGTTATGGGAGCTGACAAGCGCCATAGCCTCGGCGTAATCGCCTATCTCGTCACAGATTATGACCTCTGATGAAAGGGTTCTTGTGGCGATCTCAATACCCAGCGAGCGAGGATAGCCCGAAAGCACGTCAACGCAGAGGTCGCTCCCGCCCACCGAAAAGGTAAGCTCTCCTCTTGTATCGACTACGGCGGTTCTCAAGGGACGGTCGCCCGACGAAAGCAGAGAGATAACGCCTCGCAAAAGCGTAGTCTTTCCCACTCCGGGCGGAGAATATATAAGCACTCCTCTCGTTCTGTCGAACTCCTTTAAGAGATCGCAAACGATCCCTCCCGTCCGTCTCGCTTTGTGGGGGATGCGGATGACAAGCGACGATATTTCATGCACGCCTATCATTCTTTCTCCCTCGCAGTTTGCTCTGCCGCAGACTCCTACACGCACGCCGCCCGGGAGCGAGATATATCCTTTATTGATGGTGTCGCTATACGCGTAAAGTGAGCCTGAACACATCCCCGTCAGCGTGCTATCGATCTCCGAGCCATCGAGGACGGTATCAAGGACGAGGTTTCCCCGAGGTAGGGTCAGGGATGCCCTGCGTCCTCTGCGCAGTCTGATTTCCTCTATTCTCTCGCTTCCCGCTCGGCTTCTGATCTCCTCAAGCAGGCGGTACGGCAGCGCTGACAAGATCGATTGAGGCACCTCGTCCGTCGCCGCACGTTTTCTTCTCATCTCGATTATCTGCATCCCCTCACCGCCCTTTCAAGCACATTATATTACCGTCGGACGAGTTTTAGAACAAGCTATTAAGAAGGGGGCTTTTTAGGAAAAAGCGATCAAAAAAGGAACGCAATTTCTTGCGTTCCTTTTATCAATAAAAACTCAATTATAAATCCTGTCAAATTCGTTACTCTTGATCCTAAAAAACAACACTACCATATACACCATTGCCGCCACCGCAATCACCGCCGTAACCGTCACAGTGATCGGCTCCCAAATAACTCCCTTTCCGCAGTCCTCAATTATCGAGCCGCCGAAATTGTATATAGCGTGAAGCAGGACACAGATCCATATATTCGCCGTCTTCATCAATACCACCGAACACATAGCGCCGATAAGGAAGCTGTATCCTATCTGCAACAGAACCGCCAAGGGCGGCGCGCCAAGGAAAATATTAATAAGATGAACGACGCCAAACACCGCCGAGCTGAAAATAATAGCGAGAAATCTCCCACGCGACGTATTCCGTCCCTTATTCAAAAATCCGAGAAATACAACTCCGCGGAAGCAGGTCTCCTCAAAAAGTGCCACCATAATGCACTCCGCCGCAAGGATCGCTATTCGCCAAGGTGGCGCAGTGATCTCGGCAAGTCCCGACGCGACGGGATATATAGGAAAATTATTCACCGCCACTAAAAAAGCGGGCAGACAGAACAAAACGGGACACCAAAACGGTTTTTTAATGGGGTTCAGCACCTTGTAGCCAAGATAGACCAGTATCGTAAGAAATACCACTCCACCGATAGCCCTCGTCACCGTCATTTCAACTGAACCGATCAGATTTTTATCTGTCGATCCGTCAAAAAAACGTTCTATGCCAACGATCTCGCAAAAAAACAACCCAATTATGGCTACCAGCGTGATCGCTATGCAAATCTTTCGTTTATCAATCTTAAATTTCAATCAAATCACCGTAAAATCAGTTATTTTCGTCGCTATCAGACTCTTTTTCTTCACAAGGCTCGCCGTTTTCGGCATCCACGCACGACAATTCGGCGTTTCTTGCCTCAAGCTTGTCGGTATAGATCTTTTCGAGGAAGAACACACCCACCGAGCCTACTATCATAAGAATAGCGATAAGCTGAGAGGGGGTTAGAGCATCTATGCCCACAGAACCTCTGTAATCGTCACGCACAAATTCTATGATAAATCTCCATACGCCGTACGCCGACATATAGATTGGAAGATTATATCTTCCTCCTCTGTAAGCGTTGATAAACAGGAACGCAAACAAGAGGAGCAAAAAGATCGCTTCAAAAAGTTGCGCGGGAACATATTTTGCATATCCCTCGCCGCCGTGCATCATAATACCGTACCATGCGTCGGTGACCGCTCCGTGACAGCAGCCTGCCGTCAGACATCCAATCCTTCCAAGACTGTGCGCGATAGCGATAGATGCCACCGCAGAGGATGCCATAGAAAAGAAATTTTCGTTGTGATAGCTAGGGGTGTCTGTCTTTTTGTAAAAAAGTCTGCCAAAAATGAAATATATCAGCAGAAAGACCGCAACACCGCCTACGAGACCGCCGTAAAATGTAATTCCCGTATTTACAAGCTCTATTTTCCCGTCCTCTGTTATCTTGAACAGAAATTCAAATCCGCCTCTTGAGGGGATATTATATATCGCTTGGAAAAGTGATGCCGAAAAAAGTCCCGCGGCGATAGCAAAGCAACCGCATACAAGCGAAAACTTTTGATGCCTGACCTTCATTTTACGCTTATCGGAAAGAAATCCGAATACAAAAAAGCAAAGTATTATTCCCACGCAGATAAGTATATCGTAAAGGGTCAGACCTAAAAAAATCTTATAAGGGTACATAACGTCTCCTTTTTACATTTTTACCGCGTCAAAGCGCCGCGAGTATCTTTTCAAGCTTTTCAGGAGATACCAGCACCTTGCGAGGTAGGTTCCCGTCCATTGGAGTGACTATGGCAAGATCCTCAAGACGGGAAACTATCTTCGACGCCTTTCCGTAACCGATGCCAAGCCGTCTTTGAAGGAAAGATACCGAGGTAACTCCCTCCTCTACGACCAACCTTGCCGCCGCCGAAAAGAGTTCGCCGTCATCTGCGTATTCCGCGCCGATCGCTCTTTCGTCGAATGCGGTTATCGCGCTTAAAAAGTCGTCGTCCTCCGATTCGTCAGAAGGCTCTCGGGCAGGCTCATCGGTGAGGGTGAAGGCAAAGACCGCGTCGTCTTGTGCCTTCTCTCCGTCAAGATCCTTAAATCCGTCTTTTCCCGACACGTCGGCAGAAGCCTTGTCCGTCGCGCTGTCTTCCGAGACTATTCCGTCGTCTTTCAGTGTCAGTTCGGGTTCTTCACCCGAAAACGCCTCAAGCTCCGCCACAAGATCGTCAAGCGCCCTTTCGCACTCGTCAATACTCATGTGCGCAGTCTCGTTTTCAGCCACTGCGTCCTTTTGAGCGTTATTTTTGTTTTGGTTCATAAATTCTCCTAAGAATTTTTAAAACGGAGCGTCTTCTCCGCTCTGACCGTTTTTCAGATCCTCAAGCTGCTCTCTGGTCATAAGCACGCGGCGAGGCTTGGTTCCGTCGGAGGGACCGACTACTCCCATTTCTTCGAGTCTGTCGATTATCTTTGCCGCTCTGCCGTAGCCTACGGAAAGACGTCTTTGGAGCATAGATGTAGCGATCTTACCCGAATCCACTGCGAGATCTGCGGCATCAAAGAGCAGAGCGTCGTCGTCGCCAGAGCCGCCCATCATCTCACCGCCCGATGCGCCGCCTGCGGGAGCGTTACCGCACTTAGCAGCCTCAATATCAATATTGGATTCAAATTCTTGGTCGTATATAACGGGAGCGTTATTTGCCTTAACGTATTCAACGACCGCTTCGACCTCGCCGTCGCTGACGAACGCGCCCTGCACACGCTGGGGCTTCGCCGCGCCAACGGGAGCGTAGAGCATATCGCCTCGTCCGCAGAGCTTTTCAGCGCCGACGGTATCAAGGATCGTTCTCGAATCAATACCCGACATAACGGTAAAGGCTATACGGGAAGGAATATTTGCCTTGATAAGACCCGTGATAACGTCAACCGACGGACGCTGAGTACCGATAATAAGGTGGATACCTGCCGCTCTCGCCTTTTGGGCGATACGGACGACCGCGGTCTCAACCTCGTCCTTTGCGGTCATCATAAGGTCTGCAAACTCGTCAATGATGATAACGAGTCTGGGCATATAGGGCTTATCGGGATCGTTCTTGGTCGCCTCGTTGTAGCCTGTTATATTACGCACTCCGACCTCCTCGATAAGCTCGAAGCGCTTTTCCATCTCGTTGACTGCGCTGTTAAGAGCGCCCGCCGCCTTTTTGGGGTCGCTGACTATACGGCAGCAGAGGTGGGGGATGTCCTTATATACCTTGAACTCAACCTTCTTGGGGTCGATAAGCAGGAGCTTTACCTCGCTTGGCTTTGCGTGATAAAGAATACTCATAATGATTGAGTTGATGCATACCGATTTACCCGAGCCTGTAGTACCTGCTACCAGCACGTGGGGCATCTTCTCAATGTCAAATACTACCGAGTTACCCGAAACGTCAGCTCCGAGACAAGCGGCAAGCTTACTCTTATGCTGGGTAAAATCGGGATGCTCGATAAGGTTGCGAAGCTTGACCGCCGTAGGCTTGTCATTAGGAACTTCAATGCCGACTGCCGCCTTACCGGGGATAGGAGCCTCTATTCTCACGCCCGATTTTGCAAGTCCCAAGGAAATATCGTCTACAAGTCCCGCGATCTGACGAACTCTGACGCCTGCCTCGGGCTTGACCTCATATCTCGTTATAGTAGGACCGCAGGAGCAACTGATTTCCTTTACGGGGATGCGGAAGTCCTGAAGCACTCCGCGAAGCAGCTCTGCATTCTTCTCGACCTCTGCGGGGTCGGACGAGAAACGTGAGGGACCCATTTCAAGCAGATCAACGGGTGGGAATTTATATTCGGGAATAGGCGCCGCCTCGGGCTTGTCCCCGATAAAGTATTCTTCCTTTTTCTCGTTCTGCTCTCTGAACTCGGCAGCGGATTTAGGAGAACTATTCTGCACATCGGGAGTGAACACCTCGCCGGTATTTACGTCGACTAGTGTGCCTTCTTCAAATCTTTCGTTGAAAAGATCGTCAACGGGAGCGTGTCCTCTCTGCTTCTGACCGTCGTCCTTGGGATCGACGAACACAACTGTGGTAAGGTCAAGCTCCTCTCCGCTATCTTCTGCTTCGTTCTCGCTTATCTCCATATCTCCGTCATTCGTATCAACTTCAGACACAGTGTCCTTGATGTCGTCAATATGTGTCTTTTCCTCGGACGAGAATACGGAAAGCACGGGTTGATCGTCGTCGTCCTTCTCTTCCTCGGGAAGAATGATCCTTGCTTCGGAGATAGCTGCCTTTTCAGCCGCTTTTTCCTCCGCCGCACGTTTTGCGGCTTCCTTTTCAGCGGCTCTTGCAGCTATCGCCTCGGCTCTCGCGGCTTCTCTCTCTTTTCTTCTTTCCTCGCGCTCTGCTTCTCTGTCGAGCTTATCTTGCTCGCGCTCGGCTTGTCTGTCAAGCTTTGCCTGCTCCTTTTCGTGAGCCTTTTCTTCGGCAATTCTTTCCTTTCGCTCCTCTGCCGCCACTTTTATCTTAGTCGCTATAATTTTTACTACTTCGACGGGAGTTGTTCCGCAAAGGAAAAGCACCATAGGAATAAGCACGGCGATAAGCACGAATATAGTTCCGAAAACGTTCAGCACAGCATGGAGACAAAACGCTGTAAATCCGCCTATAAATCCTCCGCCCACAAGCGCCGCGCCGTCAGCATAAAGCTCGTTTGCGAAGTATGTAAATTCGCCGTCGGAAATATGCGTGATCGTATGTATAAGCGCTGACACCACAACCGACGCGAGAAGCGCTATGACTGAATTCACCGCAACGTAAGAACGGCGGCAATAATTCCTCCAAAACACTGCGAACAGAGTCATTATTACGGGAATCGCAAACGCAGAAGCGCCGAACAATCCAAAAAATACGTTGCACACATAATAGCCGAACCATCCAAGGGCATGATCCGAGGGGTTTTGCAACGAGTTTTCGGGATTGCAGAACAGATTGGTAATAAAGCAGATCATCAAAAGCAGCGCAACTGTCGCAAAAATATATGGCACCAGCTGGTACGCAAACGAGTTTTTACCGTTGTCCTTTTTTGCGCTCTGAATAGGCTTGTTCTGTACTTTTTTGTCTTTTTTCTCTTTGTTGCTTGCCATTTATAATTATTCCTTCCGTGATTTTTCAAAGTCGTTTTTGTGTTAAAGTATAAATTCGATATATCGGTGAAAAAATAACTGTAACACTAATTAGACCACAATATATAGTATATCATATTTATTTTGATTTGTAAAGGGATTTTCACGCGGATTTTGGATTTTTTCTTCAAATATACAAATATTTACAGAATACGCGGATTCAAGGTAAGGGTTATTGAAAGGTTTAGCATTGGAAAAGAACACAACTCCGATATTTTTTATCGCCGCGCTATCGGGATTTTGCAACGCGCTTTTAGGCGCAGGAGGCGGAATTTTACTGACTCTCGCTATGGGCGCTCTGCTTCCCCATCGTTTCCAGGACCGCAAGCAGCTTCTCGTTACGACGCAGGCAGCGATGATACCCGGGTGTCTCGTTTCATGCTTGATATACGCCGCTGATGGGATGCTTGACACAACGAATTTTGCGATCTTTGCGATTCCCGCCATACTCGGCGGTGCGCTGGGCAGTGTTTTATTGAATAGGGCGAAGCCGATGTGGATCAACAATATTTTTTCGGCTTTGGTGATATGGTCGGGATTCAGAATGATTGTGAGGTAAGTCTATGGATGAGACTTTATATGCGTTCATAGCGGCGGCGGTATCGTTTTTTATCGCTATTCTTTCGGGACTTGGTGTAGGCAGCGGAGGACTTTTCGTGATCTGGCTGACGGCGGTGTACGGAGTGAGCGCGACGCAGGCGAGGGGTATGAATCTGCTGTTTTTCGCTTTTTCCGCATCCGCGGCATTGGTTTTTCACTATTTGAAGGGTAGAGTGGATACAGGTTTGATATTTCGGTTGGCGTTATTTGCGGTTATAGGAACACTTGGCGGTGCATGGCTTGCAAAGCAGATAGATTCGGGGATGTTAAGGCAGTTATTCGGTATATTTCTTATCGCTTCGGGGGCGTATTCGCTTTTTGGAAAAAAGCGAAAAAAAGAGGTTAGATGATAATTGGTGTTCATTTTCTGTCAACAGCGACAGAAAACGAACCAAAAGAACGCCGCTTAAGGGGAAAGGGGTCTCACGGACAAAAAGGCAGCAAGCCGCATTTTTGTCCGTTTCAACATCCTCTCCCCTTAAGAATCCCCTCTCGAATTAAAGAGAGGGATTGTATGATTTAAAGATGTATAATAAGCCTTTAGATTTAGTTTTTTGTCTATCTAAAACATTTATCTATCTTTTGCTCGCAAAAGAATATGCGAGCGAGGGTAAAAACTAAATTTGCGCTTCGAACCACGAAGCTAATGTGTTTTAAGGATAAACATTTATCTTGTACTTTAGCGGCGTGGTTCGCCGCGCGAGGTGAGTTCCTCACCTTGCTTGAACATTCCTGTTCAAGCAAGAGAGAGATTTAGCCAAAAACAAACTGAAAACTCAACTAAATAGTTCAGCTTGCGGCTACACAATGAAAAATATTATACCTTGAAGAGGTTGGGGGGTCACGGGGGAGGAGGATGTTGCAGATTTTCAAATTATGGCTTGCCGTATTTTGAAAATCAAGACCCCTCCTGCCCCCGTGCGGCGCTTCTTTTGTAACTTTTCTTGTCGCTGATGACAAGAAAAGTTAATACTGCTAACAGCAGAAATTGAACACCAATCATCATCAAACTCTCCTTTTTGCCAAGCTTTTTCTAAAAAAGCGAAAAAAATTTCAAAAACCCCTTTACAAATCGTTTTTAATATGTTATAATGTACGCTGTATAACGGCGGCACGGCTTCTCGAGGCTATAAGTCACGCCCGTAAAACTCCTTTTGGAGACAACCCAAAGCGTGAATTTCACCCTCTCGGTTGCGGTGCGGTCCGTGAAACAAAAATCTATTTTATTTTCGAAAGGTGAATACGAAAATGACAGCAGCAGAAAAGCAGGCAATTATTGAAAAGTACGCTACCCATGAGGGTGACACCGGTTCTCCCGAGGTTCAGATCGCAATTCTTACTCACAGAATTTCTAACCTCACCGAGCACCTCAAGGGCAACCACAAGGACAACCACAGCCGTCGCGGCCTCTTCAAGATGGTAGGTCACAGAAGAAACCTTCTGGGCTACCTCCAGAAGACCGACATCAACAGATACAGAGCTATCGTTGAGAAGCTTGGCCTTAGAAAGTAATAATTGTATAAGAAACGGAGTGCCGAGATATGCTTGTCACTCCGCTTCTTGCTGTAAAAACGCCAAACATTAAGAAAAAGCACGTGAGATTTAGTGCTTAAATATGCACCCGAAAAACCGTTTCGGATGTGTATTTAAGTTCTAAAGCTCCGTGCAAAAAATAAAAAAACGGAGGAATTTAAAATGTCCACTTCTATCGTAAGCTCCGCTATGGAGTTCAAGAACTTCAAAAAGTTCAACTACACCCTGGCAGGCCGTCCCCTCGTAATCGAGAACGGTAAGATGGCAGGTCTTGCAAACGGTTCCGTCCTCGTTCGCTACGGCGAGACCGCAGTTCTCTGCTGCGCTACCGCTTCCGAAAAGCCCCGTGACGGCATCGATTTCCTTCCCCTCTCCGTAGACTTCGACGAGAGAATGTACGCCGCAGGTAAGATCCCCGGCGGTTACCTCAAGAGAGAGGGCAAGCCTTCCGAAAAGGCAGTTCTCACCAGCCGTGTTATCGACCGTCCTATCAGACCCCTTTTCCCCAAGGACCTTCGTAACGACGTAGCACTCACCCTTACCGTTATGTCCGTAGATCCCGATTGCGCTCCCGAGGTTGCAGCTATGATCGGCGCTTCTACCGCTCTCGCTATCTCCGACATTCCGTGGAACGGCCCCATCGGCGGCGTTCACATCGGTCTTATCGACGGTAAGTTCATCGTAAACCCCACAACCGAGCAGCAGAAGGTATCCGACCTCCAGCTCACCGTTGCCGCTTCCATGGAAAAGGTCGTTATGATCGAGGCAGGAGCTAACGAGGTTGAGGATGGCGTTATGTACGATGCTATCATGCTCGCACACAAGGAGATCAAGGCTCTCCTCGAATTCATCAACGCTATCGTTGACGAGATCGGCAAGCCTAAGTTCTCTTACCCCTCTTGCGAGCTTGACCACGATATGTTCGACAAGATCTTCGATTTCTGCGAGAAGGACGTTATGTTCGCTCTCGACACCGACGACAAGACGGTTCGCGACGCAAGAATGTTCCCCATCAAGGAAGCTATCCTTGAAAAATTCACCGAGGAATATCCCGAGCTTCCCGGCATGATGGACGAGCTTGTTTACAAGATCCAGAAGAAGATCGTCCGCCGCTGGTTGCTCGTTGACAAAAAGAGAGTTGACGGAAGAAGCATGAACCAGATCAGAGGTCTTGCGGCTGAGGTTGACGTTCTTCCCAGAACCCACGGTTCGGGTCTCTTTACCAGAGGTCAGACCCAGGTTCTCACAGTTGCTACTCTCGGTACTCTCTCCGAAGCTCAGATGCTGGACGGTATCGATTCCGAAACTTCCAAGAGATATATGCACCACTACAACATGCCCGGCTTCTCCACCGGTGAAGCAAAGGCAGTTCGTTCTCCCGGTCGTCGTGAGATCGGTCACGGAGCTCTCGCTGAGAGATCTCTCGTTCCCGTTCTTCCCTCCGAGGAGGAATTCCCCTACGCTATCCGTCTTGTATCCGACGTAGTTTCCTCTAACGGTTCTACCTCTCAGGGCTCTGTCTGCGGTTCTACCCTCGCTCTTATGGCTGCGGGTGTTCCGATCAAGGCTCCCGTTGCAGGTATCTCCTGCGGTCTTATCACCGCTGAGGACGGCTCTTGGGACACCATGATCGACATTCAGGGTCTCGAGGACTTCTACGGTGACATGGACTTCAAGGTAGCAGGTACTAAGAAGGGTATCACCTCCATTCAGATGGACCTTAAGGTTGACGGTCTTACCCCCGAGATCATCGCAAAGGCATTCGAGCAGACCAAGGCAGGCCGTGAGTACATCATCGATGAGGTTATTCTCAAGGCTATCGAGGCTCCCAGAGCAGAGGTTTCCAAGTACGCTCCCAAGATGACCTCCTTCAAGATCGACCCCGACAAGATCCGCGAGGTTATCGGTAAGGGTGGTTCTGTAATTCAGAAGATCTGCGCAGACTCCGGTGCTAAGGTTGACATCAACGACGAGGGTATCATCACCATCGCCGCTATCAACGGTGAGAGCGCTGCTATCGCTAAGTCGATGATCGACGCTATCGTATTCGAGCCTGAGGTTGGCTGCTGCTACAACGGTACCGTTGTTAAGATCCTTGCAAGCAAGGACAAGCCCAACGAGGACGTTGGATGCTTCGTTGAGTACGCTCCCGGCAAGGAAGGTATGGTCCACATCTCCAAGATCTGCGAAAAGAGAATCAACAAGGTAACCGATGCAGGTATCGACGTTGGAAGCTCCGTAGTAGTTAAGTACATGGGTCTCGACAAGAAAGGCCGTATGGACTTCTCTATCAGAGACGCAAAGAACTGATAAGTTAAAAATAACGCAGGGGCAGATCCTCTCTGCCCTTGCGCTGGAATTGAAAAATTGAAAGGAGAACACAAAATGGATTTTCTTAACAAATTTGACAAACAGCAGGTGCAAAAGATTACTCTCATCGTGATCGCCGCGCTGACCGTCCTTGCACTTGTTCTTCTTCTCGTTATAATTATCGCAAGTGTTAATCCCGCAAACCCCTTCGGTATCTCTGACGGATTCACCGATCTCAAGGAGATCACGCTAACGGAAAAGGATCTTATGACAGGATCTTTGGTTCTTGCGGATGATGATCATGACTATAATGTAAACGTAGATTGGCTTGATCTTGTAGAAGGCTGTCAGGCATACAGAAACGAACAGCTTGCCGCAGCCGGTATCGACGCTACACAAAAAGACAATCTTCCCTACATTCCTTACAAAGGAATGAGACTTTCCACCTCCGCAATGGCTGCTGCACACGATATGCTTTCCGATGCAAAAGAAGCAGTAAAGGATAAAGCCATAGTAATCGACGCTACTTACGGCGTGATCTATCACGGTGGAAGCGATGTTGAAGAATATAACACCGGCTTGCTAATGTATCTTTCCGACTACAACTCTGAAGCTGACGCACATGTTGATCTTTCCAAGGAATATAGAAAATGGCTTAGAGAGCATGCCGCTGAATACGGCTTCATCGAAAGCTTTGAGGACGGATACCGCTATGTAGGCATTCCTCACGCTAAGTCCATAAGCGAAAGCAAAGACTTTGACTCTCTTGCAGACTATATCGCATACTTAAAGGATAATACAAGCGTCAGCAAGACTATTGAGATCGAGGTTGACGGCTCAACCTACAAGATTTACTACGCTAAGCCCGCAGACGGCAAGATCAATGTTCCCGCTGAGGGTGACTACACCATCTCCGGCACTAACGAGGGTGGAGTTATCGTAACCGTAAAAGTAAAATAATCACTACAAGGGGAAACGCCAAGCAGTGTTTCCCCTGTTTTTCAACAAAAAATCTTTATTGAGGATTACAAGCATGAAATATTTTACCAAAGAATGGTTCGCCGATACGGTTCTTGCCGAAATGTGCTTTCAGGTAAAAAAGACCGCCAAGGCAGCAAAATTCTCCGAAAAATATTGTCTTTCGCTCTACAAGGATCAGAAAAAATGGTTCGTTAAGAACGAAAAGTTTATCTCCAAGCACAACAAGGTAAAATTCGATCTTGAAGCCGCCGAGGCGGCGTTTGAGGCAAGTCACAAGGAAAATCTTAATTACGTCAAGGCTAACGTCCCCGCAGAGATACTTGACAAGGTTGCCGACGTGCGCGTGCTTGCGTTGGGATTCGCCTCTTACGACATCCACGACGCTTTGGTTCGCTTTTGCGGAAAGGTAAACCGCCGTTGCGAGCAGGTGACCGAGGCTTATGATACCGAAGTCGAAAAGCTCGCCGAAAAGCTCGGTTGGGAGAGGATAAACCTTTTGAACCGTCTTTCAAACTCTGCTATTGAGCTTTGTGAGGAGAGCGGCGACGGCAAATTCGTGTTTGCCACAAGCGCGGAATACACAGGTGTTCCCTGCCGCGTCGATCTTTTGAACGCTCGCGTCATCAAATGCGACGAGGGACTTGTAGGCTCAGCGGTGGCGCATTTCGAGATCCTGCCCTCCGAGAGTGGCGCTCTCACCTTCTCTGCTCTCTGTCAGAGACCTGACGGCTCTCTCATAGAGTTTTCGGCTGATATGGATGATCTTGAGGTTATCTGATAAAGTTACCGTCTGCGTTTTGTCGGCGCGGACGGTATTTTTTCACTCAACCTTTATTCGACTAAAAATCCCTTGACAAAAGGGTCAAAAAGTTGTATAATTGTAAGGCTGACCGATATTCGGTCAAGAATTTCGGAGGGAGGTGTCCGTTTTGGCAGAAAAAAAGAGCGGAAACAAAATTATCGCTCAAAACAAAAAAGCGTATCACGATTATTTCGTGGACGAAAAATACGAGGCGGGCATCGAGCTTTTCGGTACCGAGGTCAAAAGCTTGCGCGCCGGCGCGGTGAATCTAAAGGATTCCTATATCGACGTCAAGGACGGCGAGCTTTTCGTTATCGGTATGCACGTAAGCTCTTACGAGCATGGCAACATCTTCAATCGTGATCCGCTCCGCAAGCGCAAGCTCTTGATGCACAAGCGCGAGATAATGAAGCTTCACGGTCTTGTAGCTCAAAAGGGCGTTTCGCTCATTCCCCTCTCTCTCTATTTTTCTGGCTCTCGTGTCAAGGTCGAGGTCGGTCTCTGTCGAGGCAAAAAGCTCTACGACAAGCGCGACACTATCGCCAAGCACGACGCAGACCGCGAGATCGAGCGTAGAATGAAGGATCGAGGATGAGCGTGCCTCCGGCGGCAAGCTTTTTGAAAAAAGCTTGGCAAAAACTTCCCCAAAAAGGATAAATATATTTGACTTCAAATCGCTACCGTGATTTAATACACTTTTAGCAAGAAGTTTGTTCGCAGACAAGGCGCAACGGAGAAAGCAAGGCGAAGGCATAGTTCCCTATGTCGAGCCGCTTTCGAGTAGCAACGCCGTATGCGGACAAAATTCGCAGATAAATGGGGGTGTAAAGGTTTCGACGGGGATTTTGAGGTACAATAAGCGGGTAGAGCCGAGTAATCTCTTAAACTGCTCAAACTTTAAAAAATAAACGACAACAATACTGTTGCTATGGCTGCCTAATCGTTGACCCTTCGGGGCTAACGATGGCAGTGCTGTGACCTGCGGGTCACCCGTTCCTCCCGAAAGGACCACGACTCGGGACTGAACGTCATGTCAGTGGTGCACGTGCATCGGCTGTTTACCGTTGAGCCGATCATGCACAAAACGGTTGCTCCTCTGCCGAGCCTGAGTGCCGGCGCGTCAGAGGAAAAGCTCCAATAGACACCCTGCACCCGGAGAAAGTTGTATCAAGAGGTTTTCGGACAGGGGTTCGATTCCCCTCACCTCCACCAAACGTGTATTGGACGAACACCTACTTCTTTAGCGGCGGCTTCGCCGTCAAGGTTTCGCTCTGATACGAACAGAAAAACGCCATCTTAGATGAAAGTCTAAGGCGGCGTTTTTCTGTTCGTGGAACCGTTTTAAGTTGTTGGGGTTTCTTGCATTGGAAAACCTTGAATCTCGAAACCTATGGAAATCAATTTCGCCTTGAATTCATTTTCAAATTTGTTGATTTTATTTTCATCGACGACAATTACAAGGTTCTTGCGAGCTCTTGAACAACCAACATAGAATAATTTATAAGCTGTCAGAATGCCTTCGAGCGTTGTAATCTTAAAAATCTTTTGAGCGTTGCCAACATTGCTTTTCCCTAAATACGTCGTAAAATCATTCTTCAATAATACTTCAAAGAGTTTATTGCCTTGATATTTATTCAAAACTTGATTACTATATTCGGCAAGGAGATTCTTGTTCGTTTCATTCTTATTGTGAGTTTCAGCATTGAGTTCACTTGTTTTCATACCCAGCTTTGCTTCGACTTCCATTATTATTTTGCTATATGAATAAAACAAGTCCTCAAATTCTGGCAGCGAAAAGGTATTTTTTGACCACAGTTCAAAGAAGGAATGCATACGAACATTGGGAGTAGAATAATTATCTGCCGCAACAAAAACTACCGACTGATGGCTCTCACCTTTTACACCGTGTTGCGTAGATATATGAGGTTTGCTTAGATAGTTAGCAAGATTCTTGATTTCTGAAATTTCAATATTTAATACTTGCTGATACTCTGAGCTTTCCTCATAAATGTTTTTGACAGCATCGGATACAAGAGATTGTTCAAACAGGCATTCTATAACATCCTTTATTAGAGAATTTTCTCCTTCATAAACAATTTTGACAGCCTCAAATTTATCTCGTAATACCTTTTTATCTGTATGCTTTTTTAATTGGAACAACGATGAATTAAAAAATTTCTTTTCCTTTCTGCATATTGAAATAACCATTCCATAATTTTCTTTCGTATATAACGCCATTATGTTATTCAAAAGAAACAGGAACTTCATTAATGCATCAGGGTTATCGTTTGACATATCAGATAAAACATCTGTTGGAGAGTATTTTTTTCCAAATGAATATGCATCCATTTTTTCATATGCCGTATATAAATTCTTTGCGCCTATTTCTGCATATTTTTCTTTGTTCATCAAATATAACGTAAGTATTCCCGGAAAGCTTGTTTGGAAATGCTCAACTGCCTCCGCTATATTTGATGTAATAATGACTTTGGGAGAAATGTCGGGAGCGATATCTTTATTTTTTTCAGATGGATCTTGCTTAAAAGAATCATCATTGTAGATATTGTTCAAAATTGATATTATTTTTCCTATTGAACGATGATTTACTGCAAGTCGTTGTGAGGTATCAAATTCTCGCAGTTTTTCCTCGAAAGAACCATCGTAGTTGCGGTATATTTGCTGCATTCTATCGCCTAACAAATATAACTGTACGTTTTCTTTATTAACTACAGCATCATAGAAAATATCAAGTATATATGCAGAAGTATCTTGATATTCGTCAATAAAAATGTAGTTGTATTTATTACTTATTTTCTTCAGTAGTACAGGATATTTTTTGATAAGTTTGTTGGCAAACATTATCAAATCATCGTGAGAAAGTTTGCCTGAGTATAAAGACGTGAATGGCATTTCTCCATATGATAGCTCGCGTAGATTTTCTCGAACAAAATCAACATTTAATTCTCCGTGTTTCTCGATATAATGTTGATTGCTCTGTTCAATATGTTCATCATTTTCCTCGTTTTTGATTCTTGCCTTAATCTTTTCTTCGAAGATTTCCCAATACAAATCCAATGCTTCTTTTAGTGGATAGAAAGGACTGATCAAATCATTAATATAAGAATGTATTGTACTTACTGTGACGTTAGCACTATCCAAATCTTTTTTTAACTCATCGGCAGCACGATTTGTATATGTAATACATAAAATCTTGCTTTTCGGTTCTTTAAGACAAATGCTTTTTAAACGAGTACGTATATTCGTGGTTTTTCCACTGCCCGCAGGGGCGTTTATTAAATGCTTATTATTAGTTATTTCGCCAGCCATAACAACCCTTTCTTTATGTAATCCGGAAGCATCTTTTCTTCATTACCGCTTAAAACTACAGAATACATAAAATCCGTTTTATTGTTTGAGGAAGCGGCTACGATTTGACGAATGGAAAACTCGCTATCTGTTTCGTCTTTTCTATTGTTTGGAACAGTAAAAGTGAGATTATTATTTTTTCTTATTGATTTCCATTCGCTGCGCTTGGTTTTATCAAATACTTTTTTACTCAAAAACTTATTCAACATTGCTTCTTCTAAAGTGCGAGCTGTACTATTTTCATCTTGATATGCGACATAAATAAGGTCGTTACAAATTACCGTGCCTTTTTCGGTTTGCATCTCATATATCTCTTTAATTGAGGGTAAATATGCTGTACCTTTTTCGGGATAAATCAATCTATAACAATGATTAATTGTTGCATTTGTGCTTGTTGAATTTTTTGCTGTTTCAAAAGTCGTAGCATCCTTGTCATAATCCAAATCGGTTATGATCAAAGATTTCATTTTGAGCATAGTCAATATTTCAAGATAATTATAAGCATATGCTCCTCCTACTTGAATAAAAGCAATATAGTTGTCACGCAGAGAAGCAAATTCGGTCATTCCTAATAGCTTTCTTATATATAAGCGTTCTGTATCTCCCTCATAAAGAACCACCTTGTCCGCAAAAATCAACTCGGAATAACCTATTTCAAAAAACCAATCAAAAAAGTTTTGTAGCAAGAATTCAGACTCTTCATCTACGTTTTTGACCTTTTTGTTTTCGATAGACTTTCTAAACTTACTAAGATTAAATAATTCACTTTTTGATTTTTCTGTTTGCCTAATAACTCTTAGGCTATTCAGCCCTACAGATCGTGCAATTTCATTTGAATGTGTTGTTATAAGACCTTGTAATTCCTTTTCCGTATAGTATTTCGTTAGAAATCTAATGAAGACATTTTGCATCTGTGGGTGCATATGTGACTCGGGTTCTTCTATGAAAAACACATTAACCTTGCTTTCATCAACGGATTTGTAAAATTCCTCTAATCTCATATGTAGATAAATTAAATTGCTAAATCCCAATCCCTGAGATTGTTCATTCAAAAGTAATCCGTCGATATCATATTTTGCGCGAGTAATTTTTTGAATAAAATCTTCTACAGCATTCTCATTAACATCCATTTCGAGTTGTAATTTTCCAATATGACCGCCACTCGTCTTTGATATATCTTGTACTGTTTCATCCAGTGATTTTATCGATGAATTTTTGATTTCTTTCTTGGCTCCGGAATCTTCAATTTGTGCCATCAACAAATCGGGAAGCTTTTTGGTTACTTCTTCCCACTTTTCATTACCTTTTAACAAGGCTATAATCCTTTTACTTATCCCTTTTGAAGTATCGGATTCATTGTCATCCAATTCTCTTATTGCAGGTATATCACGGAAATTAAATAAATTCTTAAATGCTGTTATCTCTAT
>JAZNII010000036.1:0-16032 GCA_045577415.1 Eubacteriales bacterium | reverse complement strand
GCCCTCCCGCGCAAGACCTTTTCCATGGGACATGCCGAGGATAAGCGATATTATCTGGAAGCGAGAGTCATTCGCTGATACTTGTGAATAATGAAACGCCGAGAGCGACCATTACGGTTCTCTCGGCGTTAGTATTATTGGTTTTGTACTATAAGCGTAGTAAGTGATTTTTTCTGTTCTTCCGTAGGCGGCTTTAACTTGCCATTGTTCAAAAGTGCAACAATACAATGGAGCAAGAACCAGCCGTCAGAATGGAACAAAAATTGAAGCTCATACTCTTTTACTTTTCGCAAATGTGCAGGAACAGAATCTAACACCGCATCAATATATGGGGCTTTGATGCTATCAAATTCATTCTTGTATTTTTCTTTGATTTTTTCACCGATTGCAAGAAGTTTCTCTTTGATATCATTGCTTGCAAGTGTTACGATCTGCCAAGTGGATTTGAAGTAACCATCGTAATCGCCGTTAGTTTTGATATAACCCAGCTCAGACAGCCATATGTATTCATCTTTTGAGAGCATTCCATTTTCTCGTTCACTTTTTTCGAGAGAAAGGATGCGTTCAGTTCTTTCATAATCTTCTTTTCCAACACTCATTCTTCTTCCAGACCATTCGGAATCAAGTTGCCAAAACAGAGTTTGACCCAAAGAATACTTTTTATTTGAATATCTGAATGGACCACACCAATTTCTCATATATACATAGTCTTCAGGCAAAACCATATTATCAGACACAATTGAAGCATGAGCAATATTATGTGCGCCGTCCGGACGGATAGTAGCAACTTCCTCAAAAGAAATCCTGTCTTCCATCAACTTTTCGCCTGATTCCGCTGTGATATAAGGAATCAAAGACCACAAGATAAAATTACTATCTGCACGATGGCATTTCGTGAGTGTGATTGGTTCGTCCGTCTGTCCGCACCAAAGATCCGGATGGTCGATAAGACCGGAAGCAATCAATTCATCGTAAAGCTCATTAGCATACAGACTTGCCGCTTTTTTATACATGGAATCCTGCATTGTAAGAAGCTCAGCCGTTGGCTCACTGATAATGAAATTGACGATATACTTACCTTTTTGCTCCTTCAAAAAGCCGTATTCTTCAAGGAAGTCCACTTCGGTTTCAACATATACGGGAGAAACGCCAAGATCATCGGCAATTTCGTTAATTGTCTTAGCTTCATTACGAACACAATAACAGATATTCTGCGACAAGGTTGAACGAAAAAACTCATCCTTGTTTTTTGTACCTACAGTGCCATTAATCCCATATGAGTGGAACTTGATTGGATTGAATTTCAAATCACTTGTTTTTCTCATAGTATCCATACCTCGTTTCAATTCTTTTTTTGCTTCAAACAAGTGCCACTTGACCGTGCCGAGAGGAATATCCAAATCCTTAGCAATATCGGCTTGCTTTCGGTTTTCAAAATAGTATGCAATTACGATCTTGCGTTGGAGTTTTGAAAGATATGCTATCTCACTCTGCAATCTACGAATGGTGTCAGCATTATCGTCATCTGCCAACATTGAGTCGGGATCGGCAATCACCTCTGATACCTCATCAATGGATACACCAATGACGCTCTTGGCTGAATCTCGGTAATAGTTACTGAGCGCATTATGTGCAATCGTCCAAATAAATTTGCTAACATCCCCGATATCGTCTTTGATCAAAAGCGCGCGGAACGCCTTTAACACTATATCCTGCGATAGATCCTCCGCGTCGTGTGCGGTTTTACACCGCTTAAGTGCAAAGCCGAATATGGGTTTCAGATATTCAGTTATGATTTTCTCGGCATCTTGTCTGTTCACTTGTTTGTACCTCGTTGAAAGCTTTCACCCATATAGACACGGATTTTGAAAAAGGTTGGAACTTTTTTATAATTATATCATAAATTTGTGAATTAGTCTATGCGTTAGTCCAAATCTGTCCAAAATGCCTTTACAGCTATGGCTTTGTAAATAAATTTTGAACTGGAAGGTTTTTGGAAAGGCTTCAGAAAGTGTGTGGTAGTTCGAATCTGTCCACGGTTTTGGTTCTGTGGGGAATCTATATCAAAAAATGCATTTCGCTGGTTCGAATCTGTCTACAGACCCGAAATGCCCGAAATGCATCTACAAAATTCTGAAAAACTTTAGAGTCGAAAAAAGCGGAGAAATCTCTCGAAATCTCCGCTTTTCTCGTTTTTTCGTGCCTGCATCTAAATCAGACACTCAACATGGCTGGGATGGCCAGATTTGAACTGACGAATGCTAGAGTCAAAGTCTAGTGCCTTACCGCTTGGCGACATCCCAATCTATTCAACCGTATTATTATATCAAATCCCAGGCAAATTGTCAATACTTTTTGCCAAAACCGCAAAATAAATTTTGAAATAAGCCTATATGTATTTACAAGCGAAAAAATATATGATATAATAAGACAGATTTCCGCAAAGCTTGACAGATATGAACCCAAAAAGATTCAGAACAACAATATTTCATTAAAACAACGGAGACAAACAATGGACATTTTTTTCAATTCCCTTTGGAACGGTTTCGCCTTTGGCATAAAGGAATTTTTTGGATTCGGCGGCTACACCAGGGTGCCTGAGGGCTATATGTCGTGGCAGCATTTGACCTTTGTTACCTCACTTATGATAATAATGGTCGGCATGGCAGTTTGGTTAGGACTTGTTTACAAGAAAAAAGACATAAAGGAGCGAAACAAGGTTCTTATCATCACGGCAATACTTATCGACTCGCTCGAGCTTTTCAAGATAATAATGCTTTGCTTTGTCACCGAGAACCCGATGAACTGGCTCCATGACCTGCCGCTTTTTCTCTGCAGCATTCAGCTTATCACTATTCCCCTTGCCGCATTCGCAAAGGGCAGACTGAAAAACGCCGCTCTCGATTTCGTTTTTATCTTCGGAATACTCGGCGCGATCATGGGTACATATTTCGCAGGTCAGAACTACGCTTGCTATCCCGTTATCTCATTCGACAATGTGATCTCCGGCATTACACACTCGATATCCGGATTTGCTTCTCTCTACATCGTTATTTCAAAAATGGCGAGCATGAAAAAACGAAACATCTGGATAACCTTTACCATTCTTACAGGATTCTGCATCGCTGCGTACATAGTCAACAGAATTATTGATTACAACTATATGTTCCTAATGAGAGGCGACGGAACCCCCTATGACATAGTCTTTAACTGGGTAGGCGGTCACCCCGTTCTCTATCCTATCCTTGTTTGGGCGCTCTTTATCATCTATATTACGGGATTCTATTTCGTCTATTTCTTCTTCAGAGTTCAGAAAAGAAAAAGATTGGCACGCCTTAATGAGGCTTGAATATTTTAAAAACCGCAGATCGTTTAGTGATCTGCGGTTTTCGTATTAATGGGGCAAAAACTGCAAATAATAATCAAAAAACGAAGGAGCGACTATGTGTACCGCAATAAACGAAACGTCAAGCTTTCATCTTTTCGGCAGGACTCTTGATCTTGAATATTCTTATGACGAAAAGGTCGTCATAACTCCCCGCCGATTTCCATTTTCCTTTATACACGAGGGCAAGAGACAGGAGCATTTTGCCATTATCGGCGCGGCACATATAGCGGACGGTACTCCGCTCTACTACGACGGCATGAATGAAAAGGGACTTTGCGCGGCGACTCTGCGCTTTCCCGATCTTGCCGTATATCACGAAAAGAAGCGAACGCAACGCAATCTTGCATCCTTTGAGCTGATCCCTTGGATATTGTGTAATTTTGAGAGCGCGGAGGAGGCAAAAAAGGCTCTTGAAAATACCAATGTAACTCCCGAAAGCTTTTCAAGTCAGCTTCCATCCACTCCCCTACACTGGCTCGTGGGCGATGCTAAACAGTCCTTCGTGATAGAGTCGGTCAAGGACGGATTAAAAATATACGACAATGCCACGGGTGTTCTGACCAACGCTCCCGATTTTCCAACGCAGCACAACATCCTCGAAGAACACGGAGATCACATCCTCGGAGATCTCTCGTCTACGTCTCGCTTCATCAGAGCCGTCAACGCCAAAACGCACACCGATACGGCGGAGAGCAAGACCGAATCGATTTCGAGATTTTTCCATATTATGGGTACTGTCAATCAGCCAAACGGGCTTTTCAAAGCAGATGAACGAAAGCTTCGTACCGTCTACACCTCCTGCATGGACACCGAGAGGCTGACCTATTATTTCACGACCTATTCCTGCCGCAAGATACGGGGAGTAAGAATGAAAAACGCTCACCTTGATCTTGAAAGCCTGACCGCATTCCGAATGAGCCGCGAGGAATGGTTTCATTATTACAATTAGAATTTTAAAGGGAGAGCCAAGATGCTCTCCCTTTAAAATTATATCAACTTATCCTCTTTTGCCTTGACCTCGCAATAAACGCAACGGTAAATACCGTTTTGCTTGTCGGTCAGCTTAAAGCGCTGGGGAAGCTCCTGCTCTGTTGTCGTAATGCAACGCGCGTTGCGGCAGGTGAACTCACCCGTATATTCGCCGCTCTCTGCGTCAAGCGTCTCGTCGCGGCTTGCAAGCAGCTTGAGAATGAGCGACATTCTCATATATTTGCCGTTAAGCACCTGCTTGAAATAGCAGGCTCTGGGATCGTTATCGATCGCCACCGCAATCTCGTTTACTCTTGGCAGAGGGTGAAGGATTGAAAGATCGCTCTTTGCAGTTTCAAGCTTTTCGGGAGTAAGTATATAGCTATCCTTAAGACGGAGATAATCCTCCTCACTCGGAAATCTCTCGCGCTGAACTCTCGTCATATAGAGAATATCAAGCTCGGGCATCACCTCAAGAAGGTCGGTGGTCTGCTTGTACTCAATTCCCATGTCTTCAAGATATTCTTCTCTGACGTAGCTCGGAAGCTTAAGCTCCTCGGGGGATATAAGCACCGCCTTGATGCCCGTGTACCGTGACAGTGCGCTTATAAGCGAGTGAACCGTGCGTCCGTATTTCAGGTCGCCGCAAAATCCGACGGTAAGGTTATCAAATCTTCCCTTTTCGCGCCAGATAGTGAGCAGGTCTGCAAGGGTTTGTGTGGGGTGATTGTGACCGCCGTCGCCCGCATTGATAACGGGAATGGAGGAATTCATCGAAGCCACATAAGGCGCACCCTCCTTGGGGTGACGCATAGCGATAATGTCAGCGTAACAGGAGACCGTCTTTGCGGTGTCGGCAACGCTCTCACCCTTCGCCGCGCTCGACGAGCCTGCGCTTGACATAGAAAGAACGTTTCCGCCAAGCTCATACATAGCCGCCTCAAAGGAAAGTCTGGTTCTTGTTGACGGCTCGAAGAAAAGCGTAGCCAGCTTCTTACCGTGACAGCTCTCGGCATACTTTTTGGGATTCGCGATTATATCCTCGGCAACCCTCACAAGCTCCTCGATCTCCGCGGTGGACAGCTCTTGAATATCAATAAGATGTCTCATAATTTACCTTTCTTTTATTGATTCGGCAATTAAGCCTTTGCGCCGTTGATCGCAAGATAGTTCTTTATTCTCTGAACGTTCTCGGCGTTCTTTTCGTCCTCTTCAAGATACTCGATGATGTCGTAAACGTCTACGATGGAGTATACGGGGAAGCCGAACTGCTCCTCGATCTCCTGCATAGCGCCCTTCTCGCCCTGACCCTTTTCCTTACGGTCAACCATGATGAAGGTAGCTGCAACCTTTGTTCCTTCAAGGTGAGAGAGGATCTCCATGCTCTCTCGGATCGCGGTGCCTGCGGTAATAACGTCCTCGATAATAACGATCTCCTCACCGGGGGTGGGAACGTAGCCTACGAATACGCCGCCCTCGCCGTGGTCCTTGACCTCCTTACGGTTGAAGAAGAAGGGGACGTTAAGACCGTTCTTGGAAAGAGCAACCGCCGCGGAGACCGACAGAGAAATGCCCTTGTAAGCAGGACCGTAAAGAACCGCCTTCTTCTCGCCGAGCTTTTCAAGGTAAGCCTTTGCGTAGAACTCACCGAGGGTTGCGATGTCGCTTCCCGTCTTGATCATTCCCGCGTTTATGAAATAGGGGATCTTACGTCCGCTCTTTGCGGTGAAGTCACCGAACTTCAGCACTCCCGCGTTCTCCAAAAACTGTATAAATTCTCTTTTGTACTGTTCCATTTTTATTCTCCTTAATCAACAAATTCTGTGATGCAACGCTCGTATGCCGCAACAGGGTCGGGGGCAGCAGTAATGGGTCTGCCTACAACAATGTAGTCCGAGCCGATCTTCTTCGCCTCGGCGGGAGTCATAACTCTCTTCTGGTCGCCGATGTCGCCGTCAGCAAATCTTACGCCGGGGGTTACGGTGACAAATCCCGCTCCGCAGGTGTCATGAACCTTGCCTGCCTCAAGGGGCGAGCAAACGACACCGTCAAGGCCTGCCTCCATAGCATTGTGAGCGTAGTGCATAACCACCTTGTCGATAGGCTCCTTGATGAGAAGGTCGTTCTCCATGCTCTCCTGATCGGTGCTGGTAAGCTGAGTTACCGCGATAAGCATAGGGCGAGTTCCGTCAGGTCTTGTCAAGCCTTCGATTGCCGCCTCCATCATTCTCTTGGTGCCTGCGGCGTGAAGGTTAGTCATATCAACGTCAAGGCGAGAAAGCACCGCCATAGACTTTTTAACCGTGTTGGGGATGTCGTGAAGCTTGAGGTCAAGGAATATCTTATGTCCTCTCGCCTTAATTTCCTTTACTATGGAAGGGCCCTCCGCATAGTAAAGCTCCATACCGATCTTGACGAAGGGCTTTCTGCCGGTGAACTTGTCAAGGAATGCAAATGTCTTTTCCGCGCTGTCGAAATCACAGGCGATAATTACGTCTTTTCCCATTTTCTATATATCCTTTCAAATTATTTACTTGATCAATCGATTTTGAGTCCTTCAAGCGACTCAATGCGGTATTTTTCCATGACGCGAGGCAGATCCTCAATGATATTTTTGCAAGCGAAGGGATCGACGAGATTTTGAGCACCCACCTGCACCGCGGTAGCACCCGCAAGCATCATCTCAATTACGTCCTCGGCAGAGGAAACTCCGCCCATACCGATTACGGGAATATTGACCGCGTGGGATACCTGATAAACCATTCTCACCGCTACGGGGAAGATAGCAGATCCCGAAAAGCCGCCCATCTTGTTGGCGATTACAGGCTTCTTGGTGCGGAGATCGATTCTCATACCGAGAAGGGTATTTATAAGGCTGATACCGTCAGCGCCCGCCTCCTCGCAAGCCTTTGCGATAGAAACGATGTCGGTGACGTTAGGAGAAAGCTTTACAATAATAGGCTTAGTCGTTACCGCCTTAACCGCTCTCGTTACCTCTGCCGCACCCTCGGCGCTTGTACCAAACGCCATTCCGCCGCCGTGGACGTTAGGACAGCTTACGTTGACCTCGATCCAGCCGACCTGGGGGCATTTGTCGATTTTTTCGCATGTATAAACGTATTCTTCAACAGAGAATCCCGAAACATTAGCCATAACGGGCTTGTTGAAGCATTTTGCAAGCTTGGGTAATTCCTCGGAAATGACCTTTTCAACACCGGGGTTCTGGAGACCGACCGCGTTTATCATACCGTTAGGAGTTTCCGCGATTCTGGGCGTAGGATTGCCGAATCTGGGGTCTTTGGTAGTTCCCTTAAAAGAGAATGTACCAAGCATATTGATGTCGTAAAGCTCGGCGAACTCGTAACCGAATCCAAATGTACCCGATGCGGGAATTATGGGGTTATCAAGCTCTATGCCGCAAAGATTTACACTCATTTTTCCCATAAGATCTCCTCCTTCCTCATAACGGGTCCTTCCTTACAAATTCTCTTGTAACCGGTAATGGTCTTGCAGGAGCAACCCATGCAAGCGCCGAATCCGCAGCCCATTCTCTCCTCAAAGCTGAACTGACCGCTTGTATCGCTTGTCTTATAAACAGCCTTAAGCATAGGCTCGGGACCGCAGGTGTAGAAGTAAGAATACTCCGCGTCCTTCATTACGTCGGTAACGAATCCCTTGACACCGTAAGAGCCGTCAACGGTAGTGACCGTTACGTCAGCGCCGAGCGCGCGGAATTCATCCTCGTAGAAGATCTCATCCTTGGTGTTAAATCCAAGCACGACCGACACCTTCTTGCCCTCGGAGATAAGCTTTTTGCAAAGCATATACATGGGAGGAACGCCGACACCGCCGCCGAGAAGAATAGGATTTCTGCCCGAAAAAGCGGTACCGTAGCCGTTGCCAAGTCCCGTAAGAACGTCAAGCGTCTCGCCCTCGACCATCTTGCTCATCTGCTCGGTTCCCTTTCCGACTACCTTGTAGATAAGGGTCAGAATATTACCCTCGCAGTCACAGACCGAGATAGGTCTGCGGAGGAAAAGACCTTCAAGCTTGATGTTGACAAACTGACCGCAGTTGGTAATATCGCTTGTGTCGCCCTCAAGCAGCATTTTATACACGTTGCTTGTGAGCGCTACGTTTTCTTTTATAGTAAAAATTGTTTGTTTCATTATGTTTCCTTATGGTAGGGCGGCGGGATCACGTTTGCAAGCAAACCGCCCCGCCCTACAAATTGTTTTATTTAAGCGTCGATCGTCGAAATGGTAAGAGTTGTTTCTTCAAGAACGTCGAGAAGCACTCTTACGGTATCAAGAGACGTAAACATAGTTACGTTATTCTCGGTCGCGTACTTTCTTATCTCAAAGCCGTCGCGAGTAACGCCCGAGGATGAGGGATCGCTTGTATTGATAACATAAGCGATGTGTCCCTGACGGATAGACTCTGCTATCTCGTCGGAGTCCTCGGAGAGCTTCTTGAGAATGTGAGTGCGGATGCCGTTTTCCTTAAGGAACTTCGCAGTACCTTCGGTAGCCTCGATGTTAAAGCCGAGGTTGTAGAAACGGCGAATGAGAGGCAGAGCCTCCGCCTTGTCGCAATCGGCGATGGTTGCGAATACGGTTCCGTAGTTCTGCAGGTGCATACCCGATGCCTGAAGCGCTTTATAAAGTGCGCGGTAGAACTTATCGTCGTAACCGATCGCCTCACCCGTGGACTTCATTTCGGGAGAGAGGTAAGCGTCAAGTCCGCGGAGCTTGTTGAAGGAGAATACGGGAACCTTAACGTACCAACGCTTCTTCTCCTCGGGGTAGAGACCGAAGATGCCCTGCTCCTTAAGTGACTTACCGAGGATACACTCGGTAGCGATGTCCGCGAGAGAGTAGCCGGTCGCCTTGGAAAGGAACGGTACGGTTCTCGAGGAACGGGGGTTGACCTCGATTATAAATACCTCGTCGTTCTTGTCAACTATGAACTGAATGTTGTAAAGACCAACGATGCCGATTCCCTTTCCAAGCTTCTTCGCATACTGAAGAATAGTTCCCTTTACCTTGTCGGAGATAGAGAATGCGGGATAAACGCTGATAGAGTCACCCGAGTGAACGCCGGTTCTTTCAACCAGCTCCATAATACCGGGAACGAATACGTCGTGTCCGTCGCAGATAGCGTCGACCTCAACCTCCTTACCGCTGATGTACTTGTCAACAAGCACTGGCTTGTCCTCATCGATCTCAACGGCGGTCTTGAGGTAGTGACGGAGCTGCTCCTCGTTAGCAACGATCTGCATAGCGCGACCGCCAAGCACGAAGGAGGGACGAACAAGCACGGGATAACCGACCTTAGCGGCCGCGGCAACGCCGTCCTCGATCTTTGTAACGGCGCGACCCTCGGGCTGAGGAATTCCAAGCTCCTTAAGAAGCTTTTCAAACGCGTCTCTGTTCTCTGCCTTGTCGATTGCGGCGCAATCGGTACCGATTATCTTAACGCCGAGATCGTGGAGAGGCTGAGCGAGGTTGATAGCAGTCTGACCGCCAAGAGAAGCGATAACGCCCTCGGGCTTTTCAAACTCGATGATGTTCATAACGTCCTCGGGAGTGAGAGGCTCGAAGTAGAGCTTATCAGCCGTGGTGTAGTCGGTGGAAACGGTCTCGGGGTTATTGTTGATGATAATAGCCTCGTAGCCGGAATTTTTAATTGTTGTTACTGCGTGAACGGTAGAATAGTCGAACTCAACGCCCTGACCGATTCTGATAGGTCCTGCGCCGAGAACCACGATCTTCTTCCTATCAGTTAGAATGGAAGTGTTTTCGCCCGAGTAGGAAGAATAGAAGTAAGGAATATACGCATTCGTGTGGCAAGTGTCTACCATGCGGAACACGGGGAAAAGATTATTTTCCTTTCTGAACTTGAAAATGTCAAGCTCGGCGCACTTCCAAAGCTTTGCGATATACTTGTCGCCAAAGCCCATCTTCTTCGCCGCCTTGAGCGTTTCAAGATCAAAAGCCTTGCCCTCAAGCACCTTTTCCATATCGACGATATTCTTCATCGCTTCAAGGAAGAAAGCGGTGATCTTCGTGATATTGTGGATCTCATCAACACCTGTACCGCGGCGAAGCAGCTCTGCGATAGCAAAAATGTTGTCATCACGGAACTCGCTGATGTATGCTTTGAGCGCATCATCGGTCATATCGTCGAACTTATGGTGGTAGAGGTGATGAACGCCGGTTTCAAGCGAGCGGATGCCCTTAAGCAGGCACTCCTCAAGATTAGAACCGATACCCATGATCTCACCCGTTGCCTTCATCTGAGTTCCAAGGTGATTGGAAGCCGCAGTGAACTTGTCGAAGGGAAAACGGGGGAGCTTGGCGATAACGTAGTCAAGGCTCGGCTCGAATGCCGCGTTGGTGTTAGCTATCTTGATCTCTTCAAGAGACATACCGACGGCGATCTTCGCGGTAACGCGAGCGATGGGATAGCCCGATGCCTTACTTGCAAGTGCAGAGGAACGGGAAACGCGGGGGTTTACCTCAATGAGGTAATAGTTACTCGAATTAGGATCAAGAGCAAACTGAACGTTACATCCACCCTCGATCTTAAGCTCGCGAATGATCTTGATAGCGGAATCGTTGAGCATCTTCATGTCGTGGTCGGAAAGAGTCATGATAGGAGCGACAACAAGGGAGTCACCTGTGTGAACGCCGACGGGGTCGATGTTCTCCATGCCGCAGATGGTGATAGCGTGGTCATTAGAGTCACGCATGACCTCAAACTCGATCTCCTTATATCCCTTAACGCTCTTCTCGATAAGAACCTGATGTACGCGAGAAAGCTTGAACGCATTAAGACCTACCTCGTAAAGCTCTGCTTCGTTATTGGCAAAGCCGCCGCCCGTACCGCCGAGAGTAAACGCGGGACGAAGAACTACGGGGTAACCGATTCTCTCAGCCGCCGCCTTTGCCTCTTCAAGATTGTAGGTGATCTCGGAGGGGATAGTAGGCTCGCCGATAGACTGGCAAAGCTCCTTGAAAAGCTCTCTGTCCTCTGCTCTCTCGATACTCTCGCTGCTCGTACCGAGAAGCTCGGTATGACACTCTTTGAGAATTCCCTTCTTTTCAAGCTGCATAGCGAGATTAAGTCCTGTCTGTCCGCCGATACCGGGAACGATAGCGTCGGGGCGCTCGTATCTGAGTATCTTTGCGATATATTCAAGGGTAAGAGGCTCCATGTAGACCTTGTCCGCAATAGTTGTGTCGGTCATAATGGTCGCGGGGTTGGAGTTGACCAGAACTACCTCGTAGCCCTCCTCCTTGAGAGCAAGACACGCCTGTGTTCCCGCATAGTCAAATTCAGCCGCCTGACCGATAACGATAGGTCCTGAGCCAATGATCAAAATCTTCTTCAAGTCTGTTCTCTTTGCCATATATTTAATCCTCCGTTTATTATTCTCTCTTATGCCTTATAAACTACTTTGCCATCCAGCACGGTTCCGTAGCATTTACCAAAGACCTTTGTTCCCTCAAAGGGAGTAGCCTTACCCATCGAGATAAACTCTGCTGGGTCGACGGTATATTCCTCGTCAAGCTTCCAAACGCTGAAGCTCTCGCCCACGGGAAGACCGAACCTCTCTCTCGGATTGTAGACCAGAAGATCCACAAGCTTATCAAGGGTTATAATTCCCGTCCCCACCATATATGTGTTCATCAAGGGCAGGCAGGTCTCGATTCCCGTGATGCCAAAGGCGCTCTTTTCAAGTCCTTTTCCCTTTTCCTCTGCAGAGTGGGGCGCGTGGTCGGTAGCGATCATATCGATAGTGCCATCGACGATTCCCTCGATAAGCGCATTTTTGTCTGCTTCGCTTCTGAGGGGGGGATTCATTTTGAATCTTCCATGCTCCTGCAAGTCTGCATCCGTCAGAACCAAGTAGTGAGGGCCTGTTTCGCAGGTGACGTTCACGCCGCTCTTTTTCGCCTCGCGAATAAGCTCTACGCTCTCCTTCGTCGATATATGACAGACGTGATAAGCGCATCTCACCTCGTCGGCAAGCTTAAGATCTCTTTCTATCTGTTTCCATTCACTCTCGGAGCAAATGCCTCTATGTCCGTGAGCCTTTGCGTATTCGCCGTCGTGAATGTAGCCGCCAAAGAGCAGGTCATTGACCTCACAGTGCGCCACTATCATCTTGCCAAGAGCTTTTGCTCTTTGCATCGCCTCGCGCATCATTTCATCATCCTGCACACCCTTACCATCGTCGGAAAAAGCGATAACGTTTTTCGCCATACCCTCAAGGTCTGCTATCTCTCGTCCTGCCTCGGCGACCGTGATAGCTCCGTAAGGATGAACGCCGATAACCGCGTCTTTTTCAATAATGTCAAGCTGTTTCTTCAAGTTCTCGACACTGTCAGGCACGGGATTCAAGTTCGGCATGGTACAAACGTCGGTATAACCGCCTCTTGCCGACGCAAGAGAACCCGTAGCTATCGTTTCTTTATAAGAAAAACCCGGCTCGCGAAAATGCACATGCACATCACAAAAACCGGGAAAAACAGTATATTCGGAAGAATTGAAAGAAGAAAAGCCGTCCGCAAAAAGGAAACAGTTAGCCAACGACATCATATCGGTCGCTTTTGCCTTCATTTTTGCCTTAATTTCTGCCATTTTCATTCTCCATTCCTAAAAATTTACAAACTATAAAATAGCTTTATTTACATTTCTATTATTATATCATATAATATTAAGAATGTCAAGCGTACAAAGACATTTTTATCAAAAATGTTACATTTGACATAGCTACTTTTGAAAATTGGAAAATCTTTTGTCATTTTGGCGAAAAAGCATAAAAAAAGCGGGGTTTAAACAACAAAAACTGCGTTCAAAAGCCTGCTATATATAGGAAATAGACCTCACCCTTAAACCTACCCATTTTTTGGAAGGGTCTAGAAAGGATGGGGGCGCAGGGGAAGGAAAACTTCTTCAAAGAAGTTTTCCTTCCCCTGCATATAAACCTAATTAAAACAGACCGGAAATTCTTCCGTTATCGTCAACGTCGATACGCTCTGCCGCGGGGACCTTAGGAAGTCCGGGCATAGTCATAATATCGCCGGTGAGTGCAACGATAAAGCCTGCGCCTGCGCTAACCTTTACGTTGCGAACAGTAACCTTGAAGCCCTCAGGCGCGCCGAGCTTGGTCGCGTCGTCGGAGAAGCTATACTGGGTCTTTGCCATACAAACGGGCATCTTATCGTAGCCCAACGCCACGAGAGTAGCGATCTGCTTCTGCGCCTGAGGCGCGATGATAATGCCGTCGCCGCCGTAGACCTTCTTGACTATCGCCTCGATCTTCTCGGGGATTGTCGCCTCGGTATCATAGCTGAAGCTGAAGTCGTTAGGCTCTTCGCAAAGTCTTACGATCTCCTCGGCAAGTGCTACGCCGCCGTTTCCGCCCTCTGCCCAGACGGTAGAGAGAACGACGTTTACGCCGAGAGCCTTACACTTATCAATAACGAGCTGAATTTCAGCATCGGTATCGGTGGGGAAACGGTTAACAGCAACCACGCAAGGAAGCTTATATACGTTCTTGATATTGGAAACGTGACGGAGAAGATTGGGAATTCCCTTTTCAAGTGTTTCGAGATTCTCCGCGCCAAGCTCGGTCTTGGGTGTGCCACCGTGCATCTTAAGAGCGCGGACGGTAGCAACCACAACAACTGCCGAGGGGGTAAGACCCGCCATACGGCACTTGATGTCGAGGAATTTTTCAGCGCCTAGGTCAGCGCCAAAGCCTGCCTCGGTAACCGCATAGTCACCCAGCTTCATCGCCATCTTGGTAGCGATAACCGAGTTACAGCCGTGCGCGATATTTGCGAAAGGACCGCCGTGAACGAATGCGGGAGTACCCTCAAGGGTCTGCACAAGATTGGGCTTGAGCGCGTCCTTAAGAAGCGCCGCCATAGCGCCAACCGCCTTGAGGTCACCTGCGGTTACGGGCTTTTCGTCGTAGGTGTAAGCAACTACGATTCGCGAAAGTCTCTCTTTGAGGTCAGAGATAGAGGATGCAAGACAGAACACCGCCATAATTTCACTTGCAACTGTAATGTCGTAGCCGTCTTCTCTCGGAACTCCGTTGACTCTGCCGCCGAGACCGTCGGTAACGAAACGAAGCTGACGGTCGTTCATATCAACGCAACGCTTCCAAGTGATCCTGCGAGGGTCGATATTCAGAGCGTTACCCTGATAGATGTGGTTATCAAGCATCGCCGCAAGAAGGTTGTTAGCCGCGCCGATTGCGTGGAAGTCGCCCGTGAAATGGAGATTGATGTCCTCCATAGGAACGACCTGCGCGTATCCGCCGCCTGCCGCGCCGCCCTTGACACCGAAAACGGGACCCAAAGAGGGTTCGCGGAGAGCAACCGATACGTTCTTACCGATCTTACGAAGACCGTCCGCAAGGCCGATGGTGGTAGTGGTCTTACCCTCGCCCGCAGGGGTGGGAGTGATAGCAGTTACGAGAATAAGCTTGCCGTCTTTTCTTTCGCTTTCGTTCAAAAGCGCGTAGTCGACCTTTGCCTTGTAGTTACCATACTGTTCAAGATATTTTTCATCCACACCCGCGGTCTTTGCGATCTCGCGGATGTGCTTCATTTCTGTGGATTGCGCGATTTCAATGTCGGTTAAGTACGCCATTTGAAAATCTCCTTATATTACTTAAAATATTTAACAGCGGACTCGAACATCTTCATATCAAACTCGCCGACAACGTTCTTGTAAAGTCCGTTACCGATACGCTCGGAGTGACCCATCTTACCGAATACACGTCCGTCGGGAGAGGTGATACCCTCGATAGCGAAGGTAGAATCGTTGGGATTGTAGCGGATGTCACTGGTCGCGTTGCCATCAAGGTCAACGTACTGAGTAGCCACCTGACCGTTTGCAACGAGCTGCTTTACAAGCTCATCGGAAGCCAAGAAACGACCCTCACCGTGAGAGATAGCAACGGTGTAAACGTCACCAACCTCTGTTGCCGCAAGCCAAGGAGACTTGTTAGACGCAATTCTCGTTCTTACAAGCTTTGACTGATGGCGACCGATGGTGTTGAAGGAGAGAGTAGGACAATTTTCATCGGTATCGATGATCTTACCGTAAGGCACGAGACCGATCTTGATAAGCGCCTGGAAGCCGTTACAAACGCCGCACATAAGACCGTCGCGGTTGTTCAGAAGGTCATGAACGCCGTCCTTTATCTGCTGATTGCGGAAGAACGCCATGATAAACTTACCAGAACCGTCGGGTTCGTCACCGCCCGAGAATCCACCGGGAACGAATACCATCTGGCTGGTCTCCAATTCCTTCGCAAAATTCTCAACGCTTCTCTGAATGCCGTCCTGAGTCATATTGTTGATAACGAATATCTTTGCCTCAGCGCCCGCGTCTCTCATCACCTTTGCGGTATCAAACTCGCAGTTAGTGCCGGGGAATACGGGAATAAGCACCTTAGGACGAGCGACCTTGATAGCAGGTGCAACTCTCTGCTCTGCCGAGAAGGAGAAGTTTTCGTATGTCTTGTTTTCGTCCTTTTCAAGGGTCGGGAATACGCCCTCAAGCTTGCCCTCATAGAGCTTGTCGAGAGTGCAAGCGCAAACGCTGCTTTCACCGTATGTAAACTTGCCGTCGTCGGTAACGTAACC
>JAZNII010000035.1:0-1961 GCA_045577415.1 Eubacteriales bacterium | reverse complement strand
TCCACGTAGAAGAAGTCACACCAATATTCCTCTTTCTTGATTTCTTCGAGGAATCGGTCGAGTTGTTCGTCGCCGAGGACTTGCTTCTCGGCATAATTCGTTTTCGGTATCGTAGTACCGTTCGTAGGATTCTTTGCTATGAGGCGTTCCTGAACCACCGTATCCAATGCTTCGTGGAGCATCATGTGAACACCACGCACTACGCTATCTGATAGCTCGTATGAGCCATCTCGGTTCGGCTTCACTCTGCCTTGCTTTTTGATCTTATTATAAAGCTTTTGAAGGTCGGTGGTCGTAAGCGATGACAACTGTTTGTCACCGATAAACCGCTTGACTTGATTTTCAGCAAGGCTTCGGTATCTTTCAAGCGTTGTTTCTCTGACGGTGAATATCATATACTCGTCGAGCCACTTGTCCATCCACTCGGCGAGTGTCATTCTGCAATCTTCGGTGAGATCAACGTCACGGTACAGCTCTATGAGCTGATGCAGTTCCTTCAACGCACTTTTCTGCGTTTTGGCGAACGCCGATTTATACATGGGCGAACCGTCGTTCTTATGACCGACAATGATACGGGCTTCCCACCGTCCATCGTTTCTTTTTCGGATCGTGCCGTCGCCTTGCGGTCTGCGTTTATTTGCCATAAAAATCTCCTTTCTTCAGATTTTTTGTTTCGTACCACAAACATACCACAGGTTCAACTGAATATCCAGCGGTTGTCTGCAGAGTTATCAATTTGTTATCAATTACTTTTACCATGACATCGTATGCCCTTGCGCGTGCTTCTTTGCTCTCATCTCTCTGCGTTGCTTCTTGTCGATGCTGTGGTAGTTGATCTGATGCTCCTGTGCATACATGTCCTCGGCTCTGTCATCGATGATATTGCTTGCGTAATAGAACAGGTCGCATACGCCGATTATTATTTGCGCGTTGAGATTGTTATTGATCGCCCTGATCGCTTCCTTCGCAGGCTCGTATCCGGCTTCGGCTGCTTTGTGGATATACTCCTTGCCGGCATCATAGTCCTCGTACTCGTAGTACAAGAGTAGACCGACTCTCGTCTGTGTCCATTCATCGTCCTCGGCGGAACGCTCGAACCACTCTCGCGCTTCTTCTCGCCGTCCTTCCTCGAAAAGCATCTTGCCGTAGGCGTACTCGGCTTGGTTGCAACCGTGTTCCGCGGCTCTCTTGAAATATGCCTTGGCATCTTCGGGAGATTTTTCCTTGAGATACTTGGCGTATTCATACTCGGCATAGCCGAAGCCTGCATCTGCCGCTTTGCGAAGGTACTTCATCATATCGCTCGGCGTTTCATCAAACTTATGGTCACGGTAGGCTTTATAAATGAGATAGGCGGAAAGAGAGTTTCCTTCGTCTGCCGCCATCCGAAGCCACCATTCTGCGTTCTCCATATCGTCTGTCTTTTCAAGGTAGTACCTGCCGAGGCGATAATAACCAATGGGATCATCATATCTGTTTGCGTAGCCGTAGAGGTAATCGAAGTCATCCTTGTGTTCCTTCAGCTTGGAATAATCATAATCCACGGCATAGTCGGGTTGTTCGGGCGGTGTGTGAATATCTCTCACCGCGCTCACCACGGCGTTGCGAATGGATTTGAATTCCTCGTTTTCTTCAATGGGAATTTTATCGGGCACGATGTCGGTATAGGTGCGGACGGTTTCAAATTTATATCCGTACCACGATTCGTAAAGCTGTGAGAGCTGCGGATCGTTTCCAAGCATTTTTACGATTTCATTTACCAATGCTTTCGTACTTTTATCAAGGTAACCGTACATCTTTTTGCCTTTATGCTTCTGAAGCTTCTCGGAGAGCAACTGCATTTTCATAACGAGTTCGGGAGATACAGCGTGGTCGCCGTTTTTAATTTCGGCGACCACTTTTGCGATAATGTTTTTATATTTTTCTTTGAGATCATCACGCACCTCGGTCTGCTTTTTATA
>JAZNII010000034.1:0-2482 GCA_045577415.1 Eubacteriales bacterium | reverse complement strand
ACAAAATGCGGATCAAGATCCGCATTTTGTAAATAAGGCCCGTTGGTCAAGCGGTTAAGACACGGCCCTTTCACGGCTGTAACATGGGTTCGATTCCCGTACGGGTCACCAAACGTAACAAATCCGAACTATTTCGTAAATCGAAATTGGTTCGGATTTGTTTTTTACTTTGATTATCCATATTGAAATACCGCAGATAGTAGCCATTTGGTTACTATCTGCGGTATTTTTATGCTGTTTTTACGATACGCTTATTTTCGACCAAATAGGTTTCATCCTTCTTGAAGTTCACAAGAGGTTTGTGAGATATTACGATCATTGTTCTATCGCTGAAAATATCGCTCAAGTTATCGAGAATTTCGCTTTCTACAATGGAGTCAAGCGCGCTTGTGGCTTCATCTAAAATGATGATTTGAGGATTGTGCAATATCAAACGCGCAATTGCAAGACGCTGCTTTTGTCCTCCCGACAGCTTAACACCTCGCTCGCCGATAACGGTATCTATCTTTTGAGGTAAACTATCGACAAAATCGTATAGGCAAGCTGCTTTCAACGCGGAAACGATATTTTCTTCACTTGCTTCGGGGGCAATCAGTTGTAGGTTTTCTCGAATCGAAAGGTTGAAAAACATATTCTCTTGCATTACAGTTCCCACATTCGTCAAAAGACTATGTGAATCAATTTCAGAGATCTCTGTGTTCTCAAAAAGTAATTGCCCTGCCTGCGCTTTATTCAAGCCAAGCAAAAGCTTTATAAGTGTTGACTTGCCCTCTCCGCTTTTGCCTACCAAAAGATATTTCTTTCCGTTTGCAAACTCGCAGGAGACTTGTTCAAGCACTTTTCCGCTTTCTTCTGAATATGTGAAATCAATGTTCTCCAAGCATATTGTTGCATTCTCAGGACAATCCGCCCCATTACTCGGTTCGGGTTCATCCAAAATTTTAAACAGACGGTCGAACACAGCCTTTTGTCCGAGAAAATCGGTCTTTGATCTCATAATTGAGTCAAGTGCTGACTCCATACTTGCCATAAAACTGATAAACATTAACAGATCGCCAATAGTGATGTCTTTTGAGATAACAAACAAACCACCGACAAAATATATCAGCACTTTCAAAACAAACTGTGTTTTGATTTCGTAGAAAAAGTCACGTAACGCATAATAGAACATCCACTTGTTGTTCAGCTTTCTTTCGGGTTCTAACCGTTCGTCATATTCGGCAGAAAACTGATCTTCAAGCGTATTAGTCTTGATCTCGCGCCATTTTTGAACAGTATCAAAGAGATGTGTTTTGGTTTTCGATTTTACCTCATAGCTTTCTTTGTTTACGGCGTTGTATTTATTGCCTATTATCTGTGAAAACCATATGGTCAGCGGAAGAAGAATTACCGACAGCAAACCTAACCAAACATTGATATTGATCATCAATGCCATATAAATTGCCGCAACAATAAATGATGTAATAAATCCTACGATATGACTTGAAAGAAAGGTATGTACTGCACCGGAGTCTTGCTCCAAGTTGTTACTTTGCGTTCCTATCTCTTTGCCCGCTGCCATTGAAATATCGCGTTCAAGAAACTTCTGCATCAAACGGTTCTTTGTTTCAAGCGTAGTAGCATAGTAGAATTTCTTACTGACATACGTGCGGATGCCCGTCAATATAACTTTGACAAGATATACGCCTATCATCGCGGGAATCACATAATAAAGCAATTTGATGTTTCCCGCGGTCATTACATCGTCAACCAAAGCCTTATACAAATATGGGGATACAAGAGATACTGCGGTTATCAATAGTGTCAACAAGCCGCCAATAATCATTAGCTTTTTAGAGAACGATATCTTTTCTTTCAGATGGCGGTAGATACTTCTTCTTGTATATTTCATGCCGTCACCTCTTTCTGCCCTTCGAACATATCAGCAAAATATTTGTTTTCTGCCATCAGCTTGTCGTGATGGTCGTAGCCTACTTGTTCTCCTTCGTGAAGCACCAATATCTTGTCGGTGTTCAGTAGCGCTTGATAGCGATGAGAAATCACTATCGTAGTTTTGTTCTCTGCAAGAGCATCAAGTGCCGCTTGTACGATACGTTCGGATTCAAAATCAAGAGAGCTTGTTGCCTCATCGAGAATAATGATCTTAGGATTGCGAAACATAAGACGTGCAATGCAAAGTCTTTGATTCTGACCTCCCGACAAAGACATATTTTTCTTTCCAAGAACAGTATCAAGACCGTTCGGGAGCTTCTCTATTTCGTCTTTCAAATATACCTTTTCAAGAAGCGACCATAATTCTTCGTCAGTTGCTTTGCTGCCGAACGTGATATTATCTCTTATGGTTGCATCAAAAACAATGTTCTCTTGATTGACGATGCCAACTGATTGTCTGATAGAGGAATAAGTGCAATCACACAAACATTGTCCATCGATAAGCACTTCACCCTCTTGTGGCTCATAGAACCGCAACAAGATATTTGCC
>JAZNII010000033.1:0-15061 GCA_045577415.1 Eubacteriales bacterium | reverse complement strand
AAACGGGTATCGGGCTTGTCCGAGCCGTATCTGTCCATAGCCTCGGCGAAGGTGAGTCTCTGCATAGGAGTCTCTATCTCAACGTCGAGAACCTCCTTGAACACTCTCTTGATGAAGCCTTCGTTCATGGACATAATATCTTCCATAGTCGCGAAGGACATCTCAAGGTCTATCTGTGTAAACTCGGGCTGACGGTCAGCACGAAGGTCCTCGTCACGGAAACAACGGGCGAGCTGGATATAACGGTCAAATCCCGAAAGCATAAGCAGCTGCTTATAGATCTGAGGAGACTGGGGGAGAGCGTAGAAGCTTCCCTTGTGGATTCTCGAGGGAACAAGATAATCGCGCGCGCCTTCAGGGGTCGCCTTGATCATCATAGGAGTCTCGATCTCGTAAAATCCGTTCTCATAGTAGTATTCTCTTGCGACGCGAGCGATGTCGTGGCGCATCTTAATGTTCTTCTGAAGCTCCGCGCGGCGAAGGTCAACGTAGCGGTACTTGAGCGCGGTCTCGTCCTTTACCTTCTTGGAGTCGCTGACCTCAAAGGGCGGGGTCTGCGCCGCCGAAAGCACCTTCATGCTCTCAACGTAGATCTCGATCTTACCCGTGGGAATATTGGGGTTGATCGCACCCTCTCCACGGGGTCTTACTGTTCCGTGAACGCAGAGAACGTATTCTGCGCGGCAAGCAAACGCCTTGTCAAAGACCTCTTTGTCGGTCTTATCGTCAAAAGCAAGCTGAACGATACCCGTTCTGTCGCGGAGATCGATGAATATAAGGGCACCCAGGTCTCTCTGTCTCTGAACCCAACCCATAACGCATATTTTTTCGCCGATCATATTTTCATTGACTTCGGCGCAGTAACAGCTTCTTTTATCTTCGTTAGTTAAAAATTCTGCCATTTTTATGTTTCCTTTCAAGTGTTAAAATCAAACGATAGGCTTTGCGTCTGCATCAAACAAGGGCAATTTTTCAAGGAATATGAGATCCTCTCTCTCTGCCGCGTCGCCCTCGGCAAGGATCGACATTCTGCCGCAGATCTCGCCGCCCGCCTGCTTTACAAGCGCCTCGATAGCGCGAAGCGACTCGCCGGTGGAGATAACGTCGTCAACTACAAGAATTCTCTTTCCCTTGATCATTTCGGCGTCTGCCTTATCAAGATAGAGATGCTGTGTCGCCGCGGTGGTTATCGACTTGACCTCAACTCCGAAAACACCGGTCATATAAAGCTTGGGAGCTTTTCTTGCGATAAAATATTTTTGATTGCCCGCAAGGCGCGCCATTTCGTGTACCAACGGAATTCCCTTTGCCTCTGCCGAGATAAGGTAATCATACTCGGGAGCTTTTTTTAGCAGCTCTTCGGCACAGGCGGTGGTCAGTTCGGGATCTCCGAAAATGACAAATCCCGCGATCATAAGTTTGTCGTTCAGGGGGCAGATGGGAAGGTCTCTGTCAAGCCCCGCAATATTCATTCTGTAATATTTTTGTTCCATAATTGCCTCCAAATCAGTACGCTTGCGCTCTTATAGTGTATGCGCTCTCTATCGCCTCTGCGACAAGTGCCTCGAAATCAAGCTTCTGCTCCTCGCGAAGCACCTTTTCAAGAACCGGCTTGGTTCTGGGGTGTCTGGGAGTAAAGACGGTACAGCAATCCTCGTAAGGCTCGATGGAAATGTCAAAGGTTCCGATCTTTCTCGCGATCTCAACGATCTCCTCCTTGTCCATACCGATACAGGGACGGAAAACTGGGAGCGCTGACGCGTTATCGGTGACTGCGATCGCCTCCATAGTCTGGCTTGCCACCTGACCGAGGCTTTCACCCGTAATAAGGCACTTACTGTCATGATCAGCCGCGATACGGCAGGCAATAGTCATCATATATCTGCGGAGCAGGAGGGTGAAATAGTCCTCCTCGCAGTGCTTGGCGATCTCCTCTTGAATTTTGGTAAGAGACACAACGTGGACGTAAATGTCGCCCGTGTAAGCGGCAACAGTGCGAGCCAAGCGGATAACCTTATCTCTTGCCATCTCGCTTGTATAGGGGAAGGACTCAAAGTGGACTGCCTCAACGCGAAGTCCTCTTTTCGCCATCATATATCCCGCAACAGGCGAGTCGATACCGCCCGAGAGCAGAAGCATTCCGTGACCGCCCGAGCCTACGGGAAGTCCTCCCGCCGCCTTGAACTGTCCCGCGTGGACGTAAGCGGCTCTCTCGCGTATCTCTATTTTTACCACTACGTCAGGCTTTCTGACGTCTACTCTTATTCTTCCGTGAGTTTCTTCAAGTATCTCGCCGCCGAGAATTTCGGAAAGCTGCATGGAATTGAGGGGAAAGGTCTTATCGCTTCTCTTGCCCTCGACCTTAAAGGTCTTTTTGCCCTCAAGGAACTGGGGAATATATTCTCTTGTAACTCTCTTGATGTCCTCAAGATTCTTTTCGCAGACGGCGGCGCGTCCGATAGCCACGATGCCGAATGTCTTCATCGCGGAGTCGAACATACCGTCGATGTCGGCAAAATCGTCCTTCGGCTCGATGTAAATGGTACTCTGGGCGCGGATTATTTCAAAATCACCGTGCTTTTTCGCTCTGATACGAAGCTCCTTGCAGAGCGAATCCTCAAAGTAGCGCTTGTTAGCTCCCTTAAGTACTATCTCGCCGTATTTACAAAGTAAAATTTCCTTCATCGTCCGTCTTCCTCGACTTCCGTCTCATAATAATGGGGGAACAGCTTCTCCCAGACCTTCATACAACCGATAGTGTCGGCGATGGAGGTGTGCGCCACGCCATCCCACTCAACCTCAAAGAGCGCCATAGCGTCGGTCAGGGACATATGCTGAAGGTCGGGCTGATGCTCGTGAGCGTAGCGAACAAATTCGTTAGCGCAGCAACGGGTCTTTCCGTGCAACCATTCTCTCTCTCGGTCGGTCTCGTAGATGTATTTGATGTGACTGTAATCGGTGGAAACGCCGTATGCGATAAGATTGTCGCACTCCGCAAAAATATTCTTTATTTCGGGGATAAGCTCGTCAAGCAGGGGTGCGTCCGCCACCATTTCGGGTGTAATTCCGTGGATCTTTTCGGTGTTCTTCCACTTTTTCTTGTGGGCAGGCTTAACGAGGGTATCCATAATGATACTTCCCTCTCCGTCGCAGATGGAAATCGAGATTATCTCGTCGTGATCGTAAACGCCTGTCAATTCAAGGTCGAAAAAGAGAACCTTCTTGCGATCCATTCCGTAATATGCGTTTCTGTGAACGTCTCCCTCCTCGCGGCGGATAGCAAGATCCTCCTCGTAGCAGGCGCGGCAGAGCTTCTTTTTATAGCGCACGTCCCTTCCGCACTTTACGCAGTTAAGGGGCAGACGAAGCGCGGTCTTCTTGTCGTAGAAATAGAGAGTGTCGCCGTCACCCTTAACTGTAAAGGCAACAGGCTCTTCAATTACGTCGTAGTGCATCTGCGACAGTCTCTCACGGGTATAGTAACCGCAGGATGCCGCTCTTTTTATGCTCATTCTCTCAATGACAGTACCGCTCTCAAGGGTCTTGTTCTCCTTGCGGCTTCTGGGATAATACCACTGCTCGGGGGGAGCCTCGGTAACTCTTGCGGGGTCGAAATAGTAGATGATGCTTCCGTCCTCTGCCATATCGTAAGCGGCAGGGTCGCCGTTTGGCATAAGGTGCATCTGGGTCAGCACCCCTCGCGTGAGATAGTTCTTCTTGTCCGCCTCCTCGCGGCTGACCTGTCTGATGGTCGCGCCCGAGCGGAGCTTCATAGTGTTGCTCAATTCTTCCTCCAAATCTTCCGCACGCAGAGACTTGGCGCAGATCGGACGCTCAAATCAGCTCGGACCCACGCATAAACATCTTATTGCAAAGCGGATATATATAATTCAAAATTCAAACAGTATGGTGAACGAAAGCTGTGACCTATCGGCTCCCGACGCTTGGCGAGCCGCCGTCAAGACGCTTAAACTTTCGCATAATCGGTTAATTATAACATATATCGCCAAGTTTTACAATAGATTTTTTAAAAAATAATTTAATTTATATCACTTTCTCCAAAATGGCAAAAAGCCCTTGCAAATGATACGCCTTTGTGGTATAATGTATTTTGGATTATAATGTAAAGTTGCATTGAGGTAAATAATATGGTCAGGATAGTTTCGGTGGACAAGCACAGCCGCGCCGATGTGGCGGGAATAAAAGCGGGCGACAATTTAATATCGATTAACGGCCGCGAGATCTGCGACGTGCTTGATTATCGCTTTTTCTTGGCGGAAAAGAGCATTTTGCTGAAGCTTTCGCGCGAAGTCGAGGAATTTGAGGTCACGATAAAAAAGCAGACCTACGACGACATAGGTCTGGACTTTGAAACTCCCCTTATGGACAAAAAGCACTCCTGCGAAAACAAGTGCGTATTCTGCTTTATCGATCAGCTGCCGAAGGGTATGAGGAAAACTCTTTATTTCAAGGACGACGACTCCCGTCTCTCATTTCTGCACGGAAACTACATCACCCTGACCAATCTTCACGACAAGGACATCGACAGAATAATCGAAATGCACATCTCTCCCGTAAACATTTCGGTGCATACCACCAATCCCGACCTGCGCGTCAGAATGATGCACAACAAGCGGGCGGGCGAGGTTCTCTCTTACATGAAGCGGCTCGCCGATGAGGGTATCTCTCTTTGCGGACAGATCGTGCTTTGCAAAGGACTTAACGACGGAAATGAGCTTGACCGCTCTATGCGTGATCTTTCAGGGCTTTTCCCCGCTATGCAGAGCGTTTCGATAGTCCCCGCAGGACTTACTAAATTCCGCGAAAAGCTTTATCCTCTTGAGGGATTTACAAAAGAAGAAGCGGCGGCGGTCATAGATCAGGTCGACCGCTTCGCAAAGGCCTTTGAGGAGAAAAACGGCAGCCGAATGTTCTTCTGCTCCGATGAATTCTATCTGAAAGCCGAGCGTGAGCTTCCCGACGAGAATTATTACGAGGGCTACCCTCAGATCGAGAACGGCGTCGGAATGATAACCTCACTTATAACCGAATTTCGCGACGAGCTTAACTATCTCGACGAATATCTCGAAAATTACAGTTCGCCCCGCCATGTATCTGTCGCAACCGGCGTTGCCGCCTTCGACACTATAAAGGCGATGGCTATAGAACTTGAAGCTCGAATCGAAGGCTTGCAGATCGACGTTTACAAGATAATCAACAACTTTTTCGGCGAAACTATTACCGTCTCGGGCCTGCTTACCGGCAAGGACATTTCCGAGCAGCTTGAGGGCAAGGATCTCGGCGACTGCCTTTTCTTCCCCGAAAACGCTCTCCGCTCAGGCGGCGACCTTTTCCTCGACGATATGACCCCCGAGGAACTCTCGCTAAAGCTTGGAGTTGTTGCTCTCCCCTCGCGAAACAGCGGCGAGGGATTTATATGCGATATGCTCGGCGTGGAGCATAATGTTTAAAACGCTATCACCGTCTGCTCCGTCTCCCTTCTCCCGCGGCAGACTCAAGATAAATCGACAAGAAGAAAGGACTGATATTAAATGTCAAAGCCAATAATTGCGATAGTTGGTCGCCCCAACGTTGGTAAAAGTACACTTTTTAATAAACTTATCGGCGAGCGTCGCTCTATCGTTGAGGACGTTCCCGGCGTAACGAGAGACCGAATCTACGGCGAGACCGAATGGTGCGGCAAGCAGTTTATAGTCATCGACACGGGAGGAATTGAACCCAAAAGCGACGATATAATTCTCTCGCAGATGAAGTTTCAGGCGCAGGTCGCCGTTGAGGACGCAGACGTTATCGTATTTATGTGCGATGTGAGGACCGGTCTTACGGCAAACGACCGCGACATAGCAATTATGCTGAAAAAGAGCGGCAAGCCTATCGTTCCCTGCATCAACAAATGCGACAGCGTAGGTCATCTTCCCTACGAGTTTTACGAATTTTACGAGCTTGGCTTTGACTGCGAGCCTATCGCCGTCTCATCCGTCCACGGCTCGGGAACGGGAGACCTGCTTGATGCCTGCGTAGATGCTCTCGGCGAGTGGGACTACACCGAGGTCGAGGACGACTCTATCAAGGTCGCCGTTATCGGTAAGCCCAACGCGGGAAAATCGTCGATAATCAACAAAATGCTCGGTCAGCAGAGGCTTATAGTCTCGGACATCGCGGGAACTACGCGAGACGCTGTTGACTCACCTCTTGAAAACGAACACGGCAAATACACCCTCATCGACACCGCGGGCATCCGCCGTCAGTCAAAGATCAACGACAACATCGAAAAATACAGCGTTCTCCGCGCCCACATGGCGGTCGAGAGAGCTGACGTTTGTCTTATTATGATCGACGCGTCGGTCGGTATCACCGAGCAGGACGAAAAGATCGCGGGTATCGCCCACGATTCGGGCAAGGCTTCGATCATCGTGGTCAACAAATGGGATTCTATCGAAAAAGACAACTCTACCGTCAACGAGTTTACCCAAAAGATCCGCGAGCATCTGGCATATATGCCCTACGCTCCCATCATCTTCGTCTCGGCAAAGACGGGACAGAGGGTGGACAACATTTTTGAGCGCGTAAACTACGTTCACAATCAGTCCACCATGCGTATATCCACGGGTATGCTCAACGACGTCCTCGGCGAGGCGACCATGAGAACTCAGCCTCCCACAGACAAGGGCAAGAGACTGAAGATCTACTACATGACCCAGATCAGCGTAGCTCCCCCCACCTTCGTCATCTTCTGCAATAACGCCGAGCTTTTCCATTTCTCTTATCAGAGATACATTGAAAACTGTCTGCGCGAGACCTTCGGCTTTACGGGAACTCCCATCAATCTGATAATCCGCGAGAGAGGCGACGACAACGACAAATAATCGAGGTGTAAAAATTGAACCAAAACAACAATTTAGACGATATTCCAAAAGACTTTCTTGAAACGATGTCTCGGCGGATCTCGAATTTCGGCGCGATTCTTATCGCCGCGGCGGTCATTGGTGTCTGCTTTGCGGTCGCAAAAATAGACCACGAGGTTGTCAAGGTTGCCGTTATCGCCTTCTCCTGCCTTGTGGGCGCTGTTGGCGTGTTTTTGATGATAATCGCCGCAGTGGGCGCGTCCGAGAGCCGTCCACGTCACAACTTTTTCCTCTACAACAAAAAGAAAAAGCAGGATATGGCGCTATGCGAGCTGACCGTCCCTCTCGTCAGAGAAAAGCTTGCGGCGTTTATGGCATCCTTCAAGCACCGCGGCAAGCTCTACGTCGGAGACCTTTTCGACGAGCGTCAGCGAATACCCGACCACTTCAAGACCCTCTTTTGCTACGAGCTGCTTTGCGAACTGGGCGACGAAAACGGAGCAGATCCCGAGATATTCCTTTCTTTCGGACAGGAATGCGCCGAGATATTCTACAAATATCTCTCCCAGAACGGTGACTACGAGCTTGGACTTAAGATCAAGACCTACATTCTCGACTTTTCCGAGGGCAAGAAAAATGTGGACGAGTTCAAAAGCTTCATTCTCTCAAAAAAGCAGTATTTAGAAGATAAAATGCTTGAATTTACAGTAAAGAACATCAAAAAATTTGGTTGATCCCCCTTGAAAGGAGGAATACTCAATGTTTATAGATAACATCAAGATTTTCGTGAAGGCAGGTAACGGCGGCAACGGCGCTATCGCTTTCCACAGAGAAAAATACGTAGCCGCGGGCGGTCCCGACGGCGGCGACGGCGGTAACGGTGGAAACATCATCTTCCGCGTTGATCCCGGCTCCAACACCCTGCTTGCATTCCGCTACAAGAGAAAATTCGTTGCAGATAACGGCGGCGACGGCTCAGGCTCCAAGTTCCACGGAGCAACTGCCGATGACGTCTACATCATGGTTCCCCCCGGAACGCTGATAAAAGACCCCGAGAGCGGCAAGATAATCCACGACATGTCGGAAAACGACGGCGCGGACTTCCTCTGCTGCAAGGGCGGTCGTGGCGGTTGGGGCAACAAGCATTTTGCGACCCCCACCCGTCAGACCCCCATGTTCGCGAAAAACGGCACCAAGGGTGAGGAGAGAGAGGTTCTGCTTGAACTAAAAATGCTCGCCGACGTTGGACTTATCGGTATGCCCAGCGTGGGTAAATCCTCTATCCTTTCGGTCATTTCCTCGGCAAAGCCCAAGATCGCCGACTATCACTTCACCACCCTCTCTCCCAACCTGGGCGTAGTTTCCACGGGCGGTGAGAGCGGTTTCGTTGCGGCTGATATTCCCGGTCTTATCGAGGGTGCGGCAGACGGCGCAGGTCTTGGACACGCTTTCCTCCGCCACGTCGACCGTTGCAGACTTCTGCTCCACGTGGTCGATATTTCGGCATTCGAGGGCAGAGACCCCGTTGACGACATAATCACGATAAACCGAGAGCTTGAAAGATACAGTCCCGAGCTGGCAAAGCGCCCCCAGATAATCATCGCCAACAAGGTCGACTCCCTCGACCGCGAGATCGTTGACATTGACAAATTTGAGGCGTTCATTAAGGAAAACGGCTGGGAGATGATGTACATTTCGGCATACACCGGTGAAAATCTTGATGAAATGGTGGCTATGGTGGCAAGAAGGCTTCGCGATCTGCCTCCGATCACCGTCTACGAGCGCGAATACGACGAGACCGACCAGTTTGCCTCGGGCGGCAAGGAGACCACCATTACCTTCGACCACGGCAAGTATATCGTCGAGGGCGAGTGGCTCTACAACCTTATGGGTCAGATCAACTTCGACAATTATGAGTCGCTCAATTTCTTCCAGAGAGTGCTTGAAAAGAGCGGCGTATTCAAGGCGCTTGAAGCAAAGGGCTGTCACGACGGCGATACCGTCTCCATCTACGATTTTGAATTTGATTACGTTAAATAATTAAACGGTTGATAAATCAAAATTTAAATTTCAGACACAACACTAATAACATATATAGGAGATTAATATGAACATCTGGCACGACTTTCCCGAAAAGAGCATTACTCCCACCGATTTTTCCGCGGTAATTGAGATCTCAAAGGACAGTAGCTGCAAGTACGAGCTTGACAAGGAGACAGGCATGCTCCGTCTTGACCGCGTACTCTATACCGCAACTCACTACCCCGCAAACTACGGATTTATTCCACGCACCTATGCTGACGACGGGGATCCGCTGGATGTTCTGGTCCTCTGCTCCGAGCCGATAGTTCCTATGACTCTTGTGCAGGTCTATCCCATCGGCGCTATGCGAATGATCGACGGCGGCAAGCAGGACGACAAGATAATCGCCCTCCCCTTCTCCGACCCGACCTATCGCAGCATCAAATCGATACATGATCTGCCTCCCCACGTTTTCGACGAAATAAAGCACTTTTTCACGGTCTACAAGCAGCTTGAAAACAAGCAGACCGCGGTCAAAGAGCTTTTCGACCAAAAGGAAGCGGTTGAGATCATCCGTCAAGCTATCGAGGACTACAAAAAGCTGATGAATATTGAATAATAACTTAAACAACGCCCCCACGAGCCGTGGGGGCGTTGTGCGTCTTATTCAAAGAACGCGTGATTTCCTATGGTGAAGGCATAGGGACGGTTCTTCGCCGCCCAAGAATTGGGCGCCAGCTTCGGATTGACGAAATACAGTATGCTATCGGATATAGTATATCCCTCAAGACACATCTTTGCCGCGATAATGCTCTCTTCCGTAGGCGTGTTGTAGATTGTGCCGTTGTCTACGGGTGAGAACTGCGTTCCGTATCTTCTGTCAAAAATAACACTGTAAATGGTGTTGGGATACGCAGACGAGCGCACGCGATTAAGTACCACGTTGCCAACTGCCATCTTGCCCTTCATCGGCTCTCCCTGAGCCTCAGCGGAAATTATTCTCGCAAGCCAGAAGACCTCGTCATCACGGTACACCTGAGAAGCATTTTTCAGCAGTCTCGTGTCTCCCGAGCTGACGTAAAATCCGTTTATCGAATCTCTCCACTCAACTCTGGAATTGAGCGCCTTGGTCATGGGCAAAATAGGAACGTATATCTCGCCGCCAAATTCCACAACCTCTCTGCCGGTGTAAAAATAACGGTCGTTGGCGATAATGTAAAGATCTCCCGCGTGTGCGGTTATCTCAAGATTCTCGCCCTCTACTTTTGCCGTTGCTTTGCCTGAATTGTAGGAATATGTAAAGTTTCCAAGCCAATCCGCAAAAGCAAACATGGGAACGTAGGTTATTCCTCCAAGATTGAACACCCTGCCCTGAAGCACGCTTCGTCCGTTTACGTTCAGATTGATGCTGTACGCTCCCGAAGGGATCGCTCTTGACCTTTCTGACAATCGCGCATCCGCTGTGGCGGTGTCGGTTTCCGCGATTTCGGTCGTAGCGGCAATCGAGCCAGCGCTGTTGTTCTCAACAGCTCCTGTCGCCAAAACAGGCGCGCTTGCCACTATCATAGCGGCAACCAATGCCACCGCTAATGTTCTTTTTTTGTTCTTCAATAAAACCACTCCTTTCATCTTTTTTTGGCCACGCATATATTGTATCATAAGAGAAAGCGTGGTTCAAGGAACAATATTTTCCACAAACGGTAGACTGTGGCATATTTATGTTAATTTAGGCGGTTTTTATCTTGTTTTTCCTGTATTTCCACGTATTACTAAAGGGGTTTGACCAATAAATTTGCTTTTTTTGCGCACAATACTATTGGGCATAGCTAAAGCTCGGCGCAGCTATATGTCCGGAATCTCTTTTCTTGGATTTTTGCGGTCAATTTAAAAATTCACTTAATTTCCTTTTGTAATACCTGAAACGGTTCGTTGGGACGGTAATTTGCATGAAAAACTTTTTTGCAACGATAAAGCGCAGAGTTTCACGGGCGCGTCGTCGGGGACGCCGCTTCCATCTTCTTGCGCTGGCGTGAACAGATAATTTTTGTGGGGAGAATAGGCTTCGAGCAGGAACCTTTTCTCCCCACTTTTTGTTTGAATAATTTTATTTGAGTCTGTGTTCGCACACAAAAAATTATTTGTAATAATAAGACTTGACAAATGCGGAAAGCTTTGATATAATATATTGGCAGAAGATCGAGGTGTGGCGCAATTGGGGAGAAAAATCGACCGCTGCCTGTGGCAGATGAAGGGAGATTTTTCGAGTGGCAGTGACTTGGTGAAAACGAGCGAAGAATGAGCGAAGTTTGAGCCTTAGTCACAACAGGGGACGTTGCCGAAGCGCCGCCTATGGCGGATAGAGCGAGGCATAAGGAGTGGCAGTGACTTGGCGAAAACAAGCGAAGTCACGAGCGAAGTTTGAGCCTTAGTCACAACAGGAAGCGCGCGCGAGTTTATGTGTATTAGCGGACAATTGCGCGGGTTTTAAATAATTTAATATTTTATCGAGGTGTGGCGCAATTGGTAGCGCGCTAGCTTTGGGAGCATGCAGGCGGTTTTGGCTTCTTGATTTTTCAAATGCTCGAAAACCCGATTTTCGCTTGCGAAAATGTGTAAACCATTGACTTTTTCGGCTGTTTGCCTTTTCAAAAAAACACCGAAAAAATGTTTTGACCACAGATTTGACCACTTACAGAAATTGACCAAAAATCGAATATTTTTCACACTTCGGGGTGTGGCGCAGTTGGTAGCGCGCGACGTTTGGGAGCAGGACACCGCCCTCAAGGTATCCCGAAGCAAAAAACGCCGAAAACCCTTGTAAACACTGACTTTTTCGGCACTCTACTCTCTCGCAAAATCCTCATAATAAGTGGTTTGACCACAGATTTGACCACTTACGGAAAAACCGCAAAAATTCAATATTTTTTACCTTTCGGGGTGTGGCGCAGTTGGTAGCGCGCGACGTTTGGGACGTCGATGCCGCAGGTTCGAATCCTGTCACTCCGACCATATCGAGTGTTCATAGCCATTTTGGTTGTGAACACTCGAATTTAAATTTGGTTCTAATTTGTTTTGCGGTGCTTAATTTTGAAAACCTCGACCCTACGAAAGTTCTTTCCCTCGGACTCGAAATAGTGAAACTCATTATTTCACTTTTTGAACTTACTGGAGGAAATGTTATGATTAGTACAAATATTGTGGTGGGAATCGGCTTTACTATATGGGGGAAACCAAGCAATAGGGTCACAGTAAGTAAAAAGAAAGCTATACCAAGAGATGAATTCGGGCAGTGCCGAAGCGGGTTCGACCCCCGCCCTTCCACCAAACTTGCGGATTTACCCGCAAAGCCGCAGAGCAACAACGCTTTGTGGCTTTTCCATTTTTATGTAAAGGAGAACATAGTGTGAATAGCATCTTAAATGATTACAGCACCATCACCGAGATTGAATTAAACAATAGAATTTCTTATTATGAGCATACAGATTTTTCAACTGATACTATAGAATTGCTTGTTCCCGATACGGTTTCATATGTTAGGAAAATATTTAACTGCTTGCGATGGGCAACACAAAATCGTGAAATAATTGAAGATGTGTGCAAGCAGATTGTTGAGACAAGAACATCTCGCAAGCAGTTGATTCAGTCGATTGGGTATAAAGTCGGAAATTCTATTCTTGATAGTCGTGCATTCGCCCAACAAAACATTCACCAGTATTGTCGTTATATAGCAGAAATCAATGACTGCTTATGTCAAATTCTAAATATTGTATTTTGTGTGGGATATCGGCAGTGGGAGCGATTTGACGCCGATCAGATTTTATCTCATGCTAACATCAAAAAACATTCTAACATTTGCCAATTATGCCAACAGTTCTACAGTCTTATCAAGCTTCATAAACGATTTGACAACTTTGATAAACACAATTTAATTTTGTGGGGGCATGAAAAACTTACCCCCGAATGCATTAACAATGTAGAGTATTATTTTAATATGGATGGTCGGCAGTATAAGATGTCAGAATTCATCAATGAGCTTCACGAACATCATATTAAAGTATCCATAATAGAATTGTTGGACAATATTTTCTCGCTTGCCAACGCAAGCAATCAGCCTACAAGAAAATATGCTCATGTTCTTTTTGACATCTTAGTTGCTAAAAATGGCCCACCCATTTATACGGAACGATATATGGCTCAGGATAATCTGATACAACTTAAAATCGATACCTATTCAGACAATAATTGCCTTAAGGCAAAATCAGTTTCGTATTATCATGACGAATCTCCGATAAGCTCCAAAATATATTTGGCGCGATTAGATCAAGAAATGATTGACGGAGATATACTGCAAATTAATCGCGCGACATTAGATGTTAATTCATTCGAAGTTTTTCAAAATGGGAGACTGATTGGAAAATACGAATGTCAAAATAAAGAAGACAAGATTACCGAATATTTTCATTTCAAGGAATTTGTCTTCATCCCCGTGTAATAAGAATTGCTTTTCTTTGCCTACTGCACCGCAATTTTTGAGGGGCGACCGTTCGTGGTCGCCCCTCTTTTCATTTTACCAATTCCACTCTTGTTCCCATTGTCTTTTCCAAGCATGATCTCTAATTTCGTCAATCAAATCCAGTAACTCATAGTCGAATGGAATTCTTTCATAGAATAGTGCTTCTTTAAATTCGAAACGATTGAAATTTGTAAACACCTTGCAGTCTCTGAATTTTATTAAAATGTCTATCAATACTGGTTGAGGGTAAAGCTTTGAATCCCTTATCAAATCAAAGAGTAATGCTTGCAAATCCCAAATTCTTATTTCGTTATTGTTTGCTGTAACATATGATTTTAAATTATTGCAGCATAATATGTGATCCACACCATATCCTACCGATGATAAATCAAGATTACTATAAAAATGCTGCTGAACTCTTTCGTCCTTAATGCGTAAGGCATTGCGTGCTGTACCAATATGTATTTTTTGGGGTTCAGTCTCTATAAATCCTATATGGTATAAAGCACTATCTTTTACAAGAAAGGCATGGGGATATTTTTTCATAACTATTTCACATATTGTGTAATTATCCTTTTTATCTGAGTAGATGCCTTTTTCGACTTTGAAAAAAGATTTTTTAGAAAGAGCTTGTTTTAAATAATAGTCTGAACCGAATAATTCTATTGCTTCATTGTAGTTGTATAGCATAAATGTCACCTTTTTACCAAACTATGTGAGCGATTACTTAAATCGATTATATCACTTTTTTCTATATTTTTCAAGCATTTCTATTGACATTTTCAAAAAAGTGTGATACAATAAATCTCGGATAAGTATGTCCATTTGAAGGCTGCCTTTTGGTGGCCTTTTTTAATTGAATATAAAAGCATCAAAAACGGATTTTCCGGGTTTGGTGCTTTTTTTATGCCCGAAAGGAGGTGATAGCATGGAAAAGAAGGGGCACTATATATTCCGAAAGTATTTTCGGCATCCCAAGACTGGCAGAATCATTTATGCCAGCTGGTATGGTAAAAAGGCATTCAAAATTTGGGTTAATGATTAAGCAGTATTGAAAGATACTGCTTTTTTGTTACACTAAAAAGGAGGTGAATTAAGTTAAAAAAGAGGGGGCGACCACAAACGGTCGCCCCTGGTTTCATTTAGGTGTTGGCTGACTTTTTCATCTCTGCGATTTCCTTTTTCATCTGCTTTATCAGCTCGGCGAGCTTTTCCTCGCATTCCTCTCGTGTCTTTGCGTAGACGTTCCTCGATATGCGTTTTCCGTTGACTCTCGGCATGAACCAAACTCTATAAAGGGGGTCACTGATTAAGAACTCCCTTTGCCTTATAAATGTACTTCTGAGCCATCGTTCGTATTGACTTTTTGTGAAATATGTGCTATACGGTAATGGGAAAAGCCAAAATCGTTCTCGCTGATATAAGGCTGAAAAATCTTTGTAAAGCAAGGCGAAATACCGCTTTCCTGCCATAACTTTCGGCTTTGTTTTGAGGTTGATCGTAGCCGTTCAACTAGGGTTGACTTATTGCGACCAAACCTTACTAATTCGAACGTTCGAAATTCCAAACGAATTGTGAACGGATTAGTAAGGTTTTTTCTTTATTTGGGTTGATTTATCGCGCCGCCTACTAAATTCCTCTTGAGGAAAGGTTGTTAGTG
>JAZNII010000032.1:0-3531 GCA_045577415.1 Eubacteriales bacterium | reverse complement strand
GATCAGCAAAAAGCCGAATCCTGTCTTTTTATCATCTCTGCTCTCTTTGTAATCGTAAAAGCTTTCATATTTTTTGTTTTCTTTTTTTCTGAACATATCCGCAAAAGAGGACAGTCCGTACGCAATCAGGTCAAACGCGCCTTCGTTGCTTGTAAAAACGATCAGACCCGCGCCCGTTATAAAAACTCCTACGGCAAAGAAAGCATCCGTTAAGATGTGGAAGATGGCGGACAATTCTGTTTGAGAGAATATATCTCTCAGCCAAATTATCAAGCCAACTCCTATGAAACCGATAAGAAGGGCGATCAAATACTTTTTAATTACTTTCATTTTGTTGTTTCTTCGTATTCCTTACGGTATTTTTCGTATTCCTCGGTGTTACAGAGAACGAAATGTCCGGGATATACCTCTCTCATGGTAGGTCCTTCCTCGGAATAGTTATGGTCCAAAACAGGATTGTAAATAATTCTCTGTCTGTTCTTCTCGGTGACAGGGTCAGGAAGCGGGATCGCAGACAGCAAGGATCTCGTATAAGGATGGAAGGGGTGAGCAAACAGCTCGTCACTCGTTCCAAGCTCAACTATCTTACCAAAATACATGACCGCGATTCTGTTTGAGAAGTACTTTACAACCGCAAGGTCGTGAGCGATGAACAGGATCGTCAGACCCATCTTCTCACTAAGCTCGTTAAGAAGATTGATGACCTGCGCCTGGATAGATACGTCCAGAGCGGAGATAGGCTCGTCGGCAATTATCAGCTCGGGGTTCATTATGACCGCGCGAGCGATACCGATACGCTGCTTCTGACCACCCGAGAACTCGTGAGGATAACGGGTCGCGTGTTCACGAACCAAACCTACGGTTTCAAGTATCTTATAAACCTGCTCGTCGATGTATTTTTTATCCTTAATACCACGGATGATAAGTCCCTCCGCAATAATATCACGAACGGTCATACGGGGATCAAGAGACGAGTCGGGATCCTGGAAGATCATCTGGATCTCGCTTGTCAGCTGATTTTTGCCCTTTGTACGGGACCACTTTTTATGATCCTCGATCGCAGACTTGATCTCTGTGCGGTTTTCAGCAACTATTTTATCAAGCTCCTCCTTGGAGATCTTATTCTCCTTAAAAGCCTTGCGTGCGGCGGAGATAGCATCCTTATAGGTGCGTGTACCTGCGCAGATACGCTCTCCCTTGTAGTATACTGAACCGCCTGTAATATCGTAAAGCCTGATGATAGAACGACCTGTTGTGGTCTTTCCGCATCCCGATTCACCAACAAGACCGAAAACCTCGCCCTTGTAAATATCAAAGCTTACGTTATCTACCGCTTTAAGCTCGCGCCTGCCAAGCTTAAAATAATGTTGGAGATTTTTAACACTTAATAATACTTCTTTATTATGGAAATTTTTAGCACTTCCTAATACTTCTTTATTATTTCCCATATTATTCTCTCTCCTTCTTCATTCGTTCGATACGCTCTTTGATTATCCTGGGCATTTCGACCTCGGGAGCATTCGGGTGAAGCAGCCAGGTCGCAGCAGAATGGGTAGGAGTGATCTCAAAGAGAGGTGGCTCGATCTCAAAGTCAATATCAAGCGCATATTTGTTTCTCGCGGCGAACGCGTCTCCCTTGGGTGGGAAGTGCAGATCGGGAGGAGTGCCTGGAATCGAATCCATCTTGCCTGACGTGTGAAGGTCGGGCATAGATGAAAGGAGCGCCCAGGTGTAAGGATGTGCAGGAGCATAGAATATCTCCTCCGACTGACCGTACTCAACGATTTTGCCTGCGTACATAACGGCAATTCTGTCCGCCATGTTAGCAACGACACCCATATTATGCGTAATGAATATTACAGAAAGCTTTCTCTTGTTCTTGATATCATTGATAAGCTCAAGGATCTGAGCCTGAATAGTAACGTCAAGCGCCGTAGTAGGCTCGTCACAGATAAGAATATCGGGGTCAGCGGCAAGCGCGATAGCGATAACGACTCTCTGTCTCATACCGCCCGAAAGCTCGAAGGGATACTGACTGAATCTTGCGGCAGGCTCAGGGATACCAACCTCCTCAAGAAGCTTGATAGCCTTCGCTTTTGCAATCTTCTTATTCATCTTAACGACGAATCGAGAAGCCTGATCTTTAAGATAGTCGATTATCTGAACGACCTCGCCGTTTGCGTCAAAATACTGATCGTTCGCGATCTCATCGGTGTAATGGTTATAAAGATCCTCTATGACCTTGCATATATTTGCGATCTTCAAATCAATATCGACCACTACCTGAGGTGTCAACACCCACTCTGGCTGACGTCCCTTTGCAACGATCGCATCGTATTTCGCCTTGTTTTTCAGATAGATCTTCTCTTGAATGGGATTATTCTTGATACCGTAGAAGTACTCTCTAATAGCGTTTTCAAGCGCGGAGCTGAATACGTGCTCTACGCTTTCCTTTCTGATTTTAAGGCGGTCAATAGCTCCCGCAACCTTTACAGAAAGGTCCTTGAGATATTTGTTTGCCACACCCTCGTCGATCTTTCCTGCCTTAAAGTAGTCAAGAGCCTCCCGAAGGTCGGGAAGACAAGCCTTTTTATTCTCAATAGAAATTTTGTGAGAATAAGCGGCTCCCTTTTCAGCGGTAGCGATGAAATCAAGCATAAAGTCCTTGTCGAGGAACTCGCGGGTCAGCTTGTTCATCTCGGAGACCGACATACTTGTAAGATCTACGGTGGGGTTAGTCATAACGTAATAGCTCATGGTAAAGAAGTTGGGCTTTTCCTTGTTAAGCGCCTCCTTAACAAAAGCACTGATCTCCTCTATGAGAGCAAGAGTCTTTTCAAGATCAATATTTTTGCCCTCTGAAATAAGAGCCGTCATTCTTGCCTCATACTCTTCCGCAAAAGAGTTCTTAACTATAACGTAAGGATTGTAGCATTGAACAAACAGCTTGCGCATGCCCTTTAAGGTCGACACAACGTCAAACTTCTTCTGCTTTTGAAGCATAAGAAGTGCGTTGTCAACGTCCATTTCGAGCTGAACGGCGCTTCCGTACGCCTCGTTGAAATCATGCTCGATCTTGGTCGCCTCAATACAGAAGGAGTCGAACTTTTTGAGCTTTTCAGCAACCTCTGCATTTTTGTTTAAGCCCATAGCAGCATTTGCCGCCATTATATTGTCGCCCAGCAATTTGAGCCTTGAATTGAACGCGTTTTTTGCGTTTTTCTTTCCCGTCTTAGCCTTGAGTATCATCGCCTCGGTCATTTGCTCGCCGACACGCATGATAGGGTTAAGGCTGGACAAGGTATTCTGGAAGACCATTGCCACCTTGTCTCCGCGGAGCTTGTGGAAGTCTTCCTCAGAAATTTTCAGTAAATCTTGTCCGTCATATAATATCTCGCCGCCCTCGACGATAGAGTTTCCAGCCAGAATACCCATAATAGCCTTACTGGTTACGGATTTTCCCGATCCGGATTCTCCAACTATCGCCAAAGTTTCTCCCTCGTAAAGATCAAAGGAGATGTTACGAACGGC
>JAZNII010000031.1:0-9353 GCA_045577415.1 Eubacteriales bacterium | reverse complement strand
GGCGGTTGAAAACGCAAAGGTCGCCAGAGATACCACAACGAACCAGGGAGAAAAGTTCATCGCGCTTGATATTGGCCCTTCGGGAAAGCTGCTTAAGCCTTACGGAGACCTTGATTTTGAGGATGCAGTCTCTATCTTCTCAGAAACTGTCAAGCTTGGTGTGAAATACGGCGTTGACCTCATTTTCATCGAGACCATGAACGACAGCTACGAGACAAAAGCGGCTTTGCTTGCCGTCAAAGAGAATTCTTCTCTGCCCGTCTTTGTTTCCAACGCTTACGGCTCGGATTCGAGACTTATGACAGGAGCGTCTCCTGCGGCGATGGTGTCTATGCTTGAGGGTATGGGTGCCGACGCTATCGGCGCAAACTGCTCCCTGGGTCCCCGTCAGCTTGCCCCCGTGGTGGACGAGCTTTTGAAATACGCCACCGTTCCCGTTCTACTCAAGCCCAACGCGGGACTTCCCGACATAAAGGACGGCAAGACGGTCTACGACATCACCCCCGAGAAGTTTGGTGGGGAGATCTGCTCGTTTATAGAAAAAGGCGTCAGGATCTGCGGTGGTTGCTGCGGAACGACTCCCGAATACATCAGAGCAATCGTGGGTTCAAGTCCTTCTGCCCCTGCCAAAAAATCCAAGTCGCAAGACTTGGATTTTTTCATTTGCGCCGCAGGCACAACCTCATTTGCGTGGAACACGCAACATCATTTCGAGCGAAGCGAGAACATCATTGCCGCCCCGCGGCACAAATGAACGATGTTACGCCGTTGGCGTAAATGAAGTTGCCTTCGGCAAATGATGTGATGCTTCGCATCAATGAGGTTGCGCTACGCGCAAACGGACACGCCCTCGGCGTAATTTGGCGCGAAACGCTTGAAATGTTCACGGATTTGTGGTATAATTAGAACGATGCAATATATAGGAGGCAACAAATGAGTTTTTCAAAGGGCGATCTTTTTCATATTGAAATGCGCAACGGAATATATCAGGTTTTGGACTTTTACAAATCTGACGATAAGGGGAACATATATTTTTTTAGAAAAGTATTTGACGGAAAGCTGAATTTTAAAGTGTCAAAAGCAGAAGTTGTACATGACAGTTGGATGTCTCATATCAGTGCGAAAACACGAGACAAAATAGCGGACGCAGTAAATACACCTGAAGTGCAAGCAGTTCTGAACAATCTTACAATTGATAGGATGATGCAGTTTGGCACAACGGAAAGCTTTAACATATTTTTGTGTACTATGGATCCCAAAAGCAAAAAGAAGCTAGAGAAGCTTTTGAATGCAGAAACGAAAGGGTTCCTAGATACTTCTTCACTAAAAGATATGTTCAACAAGTTGCATGATCAAGGAGATATACATATAGAAACCGCCCTGATCTACCCGCCGGAAGGTAAACGCTTATATCGAATTGAATTAGGAAGATATTGTGATGATTTCGATGAATGTGGGAAAGAGAAATTCAGAGAGGTACGTTTTGTTGAAGTCAAAATGTATCGTCGAGAGGATATAATCAAATAACCTACATAGCTTCGTTTGCAAGCATGGCGTTGCACCTCGGAAGATAGCGGTCAAGTGTAGCTCTCATCATCACCAAGGGGTAAGTCTACCCACCGACCGAAAACTATGGATCGATTTCGAAAAAACTTGCGGTATGGATCGATTTTGTAAGAGTGTGCCAAAAAATCCGATGCGAAAGCATCGGATTTTTTTATCCAAGCCGCAGTAGGGGTTCCCCGAAGCGAGTGTGCGAGCTTTGGGGGTTCCCGTAGGCTTGGCATATCATCGCCGCACAACGTGCGGTGCATATCATCAAGGGCGGCGTGCCGCCCTTGTATATCATCACGCTCCAGCGTGCATCTTCCCTGCGGCTTGATGATATACAACACTTCGTGTTGGTGATATACCGCAACAAGTTGCGGATGATATACACGCCTTTGGCGTGATTTGGCACTCGGGTTCAAGTCCATACGAAAACTCCCAAAAACATCTTTTTTATCCAATCCGAAGGCGCAACATCATTTGAACGAAGGTCAACATAATTCCGTTGTAAATCGAACACAAATGAACTATGCTGCGCTTCTCATAAACGGAATATTAAACGTTTGCCCCATGAGCTGAAACAGCACTTAATCTTTATTTTAACCTAACCACTTGACTTAACCTCCCCCGTATGATATAATAAAATGATCATATAAACAAAGGAGTATCTCTAATGAAAAAGTTTTATATCCTTGCATTAATGTTCTGTATCAGCATATTCGTTTTCGTCGGCTGCGACAATACCAAGATCGAATATACGGACATATCGGACTCCGTCAAGTATACCACTCAGAACGGCTATGCCGTACTTACCGGCTTTGATAGCAACGAGAAGAACATCTCGGTATCTGACACCTTGAACGGTGTACCCGTAGAGCTTATACTATCGAGCTTTGCCGAGGGAAAGACTCTTAAAAACGTCAAGCTTCCGCAGGCTATCAACTCCTTCGTCCGTATCGACGGAGAGCTTGCGCTTTGTAAAAGCACTATTGAAAATTCCGTCCTTCTGGACAAGGGAAACATGTCGCAGGTCTTTTGCGAGTTTTTCGGTACGGACTCCATAACGGTCAACGGCGTGAAATATTCCACAGGCGCAGAGGCATCCGAGATAGACCTTAGCGGCGAGTGGAAGAATGTCGACGTTATCTTCGGAGTTAAACACATACAGACTTATACCTTCTCCGATGACGGTACCGTCACCTGTACGGCGGACGGAGAGACCTTCAGCGGAACGTACGAGCTGAAGGACGGCAAACTTTTCGTGGTACTTGGAGACGACAGCGCGGAATTTGAGATAATCGGCGAAACGCTTGTCTGCTGGGAACACGGCATCTCGCTTTCCACCAAGGATGCAACCGACTATGCGCAACAAAGTGACACAGGTTGGGACTACATCGTAACGCCAAGCGGCTACGCCCAGCTTACAGGCTACCGCGGAAATGACGAGGTCGTCGCATTTCCCGTGACCGTGGATGGCTACGAGGTTGGAAGCATACACTCAAGCGTTGCGGACACCTATAATTTCAAGGAGATCACCTACAACGGTCACGGCAACATCCGTTTTGCAGGACAATTCAATCTGATCCATTACAATGAGCAGACCGATGATTACATCCTTTACACCTGGGTTAACACCGACGGCAACGCCATAAAGCAGCTTACCGTAACGGGATTCGGCGGCACGACGAGCATAGCGGCTGAGGCGTATTGCAGATTTTTCAAGACCGACAAGATCACAATAGACGGCAGAGAATACACAAGTGACACGGCAAAATCTCTCACGGAAGAGGACGTTATCGGCAGATGGCGCCCAATCCCCGACCATAACCGCGCCGAAATGCTTCTTGCATTGCACGCAGGCGGTTTAGCCGAGCTTCACAGCTACGCGAGCGAAGAGCAAGGCGACTGCACGAAATGTCGCACAGGCACTTATTCGATTTCAGGCACCACGGTCAATGTCACCTTCGACGACGGTACTCTGCGCCTTGAATACTTCGGCTCAATGTTCATCAGCTGGGCAGAAAACGATCTCCTGCTCGAAACGACCGCGCGTACCGAAGTTGTGGAGTTCAAACGTAGCACACGCGAGGGCTGGAAGGAACCCTTCGTACACATTACACCCATCACCATCGTGGACAAATACATCCCTTTCACGGATGACACACAAATGCTGAATTACCTCAGCTTCAACGCAGACGGAAGCGCGACGGTCACTCTGGCGCACCTTGATTGGTTTGACAAGACCGTGACCTACACCTTCAAGGACGAGAGGACCGTCATTCTGAGCGACGGCGCCGTCACGGAGACATTGATTCTGGATATGGAATATATAGAGGATACCGTGGGTAACGGCTACTGGCCTGAATGGCAAAAGAGCTTAAACTAATAAGCCATAGCTCCTTCGCACAGCTGAAGGAGTGCGCCGAGAGGTGCTGCGAAACATACCGCTTTGCATGATCGCGGCTTGCCCCACTATTCCGATAAGCTCTGTACGCAGTACTGCGGCAGAGAGAAGACGCGCGAAACCTCAGACACTCACACAAACACAAAGGAATAATTCTTAAAATAGCTCCGTGAACTTTCACGGAGCTATTTTAACTGCTTTTGTGAGATTTAACAAAATATACTTTTTCATGATAAAAAATTTCGTAAAGGTCAATTTTTTTCAAATTATTGACAAATAATATATCAAGTGCTATAATTCACAATGTAAAAAAGAAAAATGCGAAATTTCGAAAAATTTTCACTTGTTCAAAAAATATACATTGAATTTCCCTCAAAAGTTTGATATAATATAGTGTAAATTTATTTTTTGTTCCCTACGGACGGTAAATTTACCCTTCGATCCTTTGATTTTAATATTTAGGAGATAAAATTATGGAACAGAACACAAGAAAAGTTGGTACGGTCTCAAGAGGCATCCGTTGCCCCATCTTCCGCGAGGGCGATGACCTTGCGGCAATCGTTACCGATACAGTCATTGAGGCGGCAGAGTGCGAGGGCTTCTCTCTTCGCGACAAGGACGTTATCTCGATCACCGAGTCGGTGGTAGCCCGCGTTCAGGGTAACTACGTCTCTGTTGACGCTATCGCCGAGGACGTCAAGGCAAAGCTTGGCGGAGGAACCGTTGGCGTTATCTTCCCCATTCTCTCCAGAAACAGATTCGCTATCTGCCTGCGTGGAATTGCAAAGGGCTGCAAGAAGGTAGTCCTTATGCTCAGCTATCCCTCCGACGAGGTCGGAAACCACCTCGTAAGCATGGATATGATCGACGAGTCGGGTGTGAACCCTTACAGCGACGTTCTTTCTCTTGAAAAGTACCGCGAGCTTTTCGGTTACGAAAAGCACGAGTTTACCGGCGTTGACTACGTAGAATACTACGGCGACCTTATCAAGGAGTGCGGCGCGGAGGTCGAGATCGTTTTCGCTAATCAGGCAAAGGCTATTCTCAACTACGCGGATCACATCATCAACTGTGACATTCACACAAGAGCGCGCACCAAGAGAATACTTCTCGAGAACGGTGCCAAGGTCGTCTGCTCTCTCGACGATATTATGAACGCACCCATTAACGGCAGCGGATATAACTCAAAGTACGGTCTGCTCGGCTCTAACAAGTCGACAGAGGATACCGTTAAGCTCTTCCCCCGCGAGTGCCGCGATCTCGTTCTCGACATTCAGGCGAGAGTACTTGCAAAAACAGGCAAAAAGGTTGAGGTAATGGTCTACGGCGACGGCGCGTTCAAGGATCCTCAGGGTAAGATCTGGGAGCTTGCAGACCCCGTAGTTTCCCCCGCTTACACCGACGGTCTTATCGGTACTCCCAACGAGCTTAAGCTCAAGTATCTTGCAGATAACGACTTCAAGGATCTCTCCGGCGAAGAGCTTAAGGCGGCTATCTCCGCATCTATCAAAGCAAAGGACGGCTCCAGCCTTGTCGGCAACATGGCTTCCCAGGGTACTACTCCCCGTCAGCTCACCGACCTTATCGGCTCTCTTTGCGACCTGACAAGCGGCTCGGGCGACAAGGGTACTCCCGTCGTTCTCGTTCAGGGTTATTTCGATAATTATACGAATTAATAGGGGGAAAATACTATGAATACTAACGTTCGTCCCGAAACAATGGAAAGAATTACAAATTTTGAGCTTGCAAACGCGTTTATCGACGAGCAGATCAAGGAGATCCGCGCGCAGGTTGGCGACAAGAAGGTGCTTTTGGCGCTTTCCGGCGGAGTTGACTCCTCGGTAGTTGCCGCGCTTCTTATAAAAGCTATCGGCAAGCAGCTTGTCTGCGTACACGTAAACCACGGTCTTATGAGAAAAGGCGAAAGCGAGGCAGTTATCGAAATGTTCGGTAACGCTCTTGAAGCTAACCTTATCTACATCGACGCAACCGACCGCTATCTCGATCTTTTGGCAGGAGTTTCCGACCCCGAGACCAAGAGAAAGATAATCGGTAAAGAATTTATTGAGATTTTCGCTGAAGAGGCAAGAAAGCTTGAGGGCATCGAATTTTTGGCGCAGGGTACTATCTACCCCGACATTCTTGAGAGCGTAAAGCAGGCAGAGGGCAAGAAGGCGGTCAAGTCCCACCACAACGTCGGCGGACTTCCCGAGGACCTCAAGTTCGAGCTTTGCGAGCCTGTAAAGCTCCTCTTTAAGGACGAGGTAAGAGTAGTCGGCGAGGCTCTTGGACTTCCCCACGCTATGGTCTACCGTCAGCCCTTCCCCGGCCCCGGTCTGGGAGTCAGATGCCTTGGCGCTATCACTCGTGACCGTCTCCATGCGCTCCGCGAGGCAGACGCGATCCTTCGCGAGGAGTTCGACGTCTGCGGTCTTGCCGAGAAGGTATGGCAGTATTTCGTCGTCATCCCCGACATCAAGAGCGTCGGCGTTAAGGACGACAGCCGCTACGAGGGTTGGCCCGCGATCATCCGCGCCGTAAACACCAAGGACGCTATGACCGCTACCATCGAGGAGATCCCCTACGCAGTGCTTAATAAGATCTGCGCCCGTATTACCACCGAGGTCGAGGGTATAAACCGCGTACTTTATGACATCACTCCCAAGCCTACCGGCACAATAGAGTGGGAATAAGGCATTTGCCCTAGGCAAATGCAATTAAATCCGCCTAAGAAGGCGGAATAAATCTGCTACGCAGATGAAATCCGAGCAAAGCTCGGATGAAGTCGCTGCGGCGATGGCGGATTTAATTCGACCGAAAACGCAGTTTTCGACTTCATCCGCGTCAGCGGACTTCATCACAACGTGACTTCATCCTAAAATTTATTTTAGGACTTCATTAAGGAGTATCACATGAGAGAAAATAAACTTGCTGATTTATCTATGCTGTTCGCTGTAAATGCATTAAACTTAGCCGGTTCAGTGGAAGGTCATTACTCGCTAAAAAATCAATTTGAGCGTTCTGCCACCAGTATAGGAGCAAACATTAGAGAAGCGAATTACGCTCAAAGCAAAGCGGATTTTCTTTCAAAACTTCAGATCGCCTTAAAAGAATGTTACGAAACAGAGTATTGGTTAGAATTATTTGTGAAGGCAAGCATAGTCGAAGAAAACAAGGTCAAAAATCTATTGCACGATTGCGGCGAGCTCCGTCGCATACTCGTGGCATCTATAACAACATTAAAGAACAAATAAGACCTTTAAGTGGCTTGGAAGCCTTATTCTAAGCCACTTTTTGCAAATCTAACAATTTCGCGTAATAACATTTTGCGATTGAACAGGAGAAAACTTACATGAAAAACAAAGCCGCAAAAAAAGCGATTGTATCATACTATGTTTTATCGCTTCTTCTAACACTTCCATTGCTGATACCAATTTGGCTGATTAAGGAACCCCTTTGGGTGATAGTTTACCTTGTATGCTTCCTGATATATATGAGAATAGTTATCAACTTTGCCGTGCGAGCAACGGTTATGCCTTCGCTGTGGAAAGATCTTGACACTGAGAAATATGCTGCTATCATCAACGCAAAGCCTTTTTGGGTTCATTATTCTTACAAACTGAATTTGTATTTTGCTGTCGGTGATTATCAAGCCGCCTACAATATCATTTCTTCTATTCTGATACAGCACAAAAATGTTCAGCAAAGAGTTTACGGACACCTGTTGCTATGCCGCATTTGCTTTGAACGCGGGGATTATGAAGGATTAAAAGAGCATCTTGATCAAATTGATAACTATTTTAAGTACAATCCAAACATAAAACTCCCAAAGCAAAACAAAGAGGCATACGATTTTTACCGCGCATTTTCTGATGCTGACTATGCATGGGGCTGTATACTCTTAGAAAAAAGCATTCAAAAATATTCCGAAAAGAACAGCAGAACATATTTTGCTCTCATGCGTCAATACCAATTAGCCGTTACAAAACGGATGAAGGGCGACATTGATGAAGCGGTTACTCTTTTTGAAAAAATCAAGGAAAAAGCTCCTAAACTCGTGCTTTCAACACTTGCTCAACAACAACTTGAATATATTTCCGGCACGCTTGAAGAAAAAGCGCCAGAACGATTAGAGGTCACAGAAATTGAGCCTGTGAAATCACTACGCAAAGTAAAAATTGTATACATTATTGCTTTGGTTATGATATGTATCGGTTGCCTCCTCATACTTGTAAGTAAAATACTTACGGGGTTAAATGCTCCAAAACAAGAAAATAAGGATTTGAACTACATCGCTCAAATTGAAACTACCATCGAAGATGATTATGATAAGCATCAAATTTTAGGATATTTTAATATCTATACTGACTATGCCGATGAAACCTATATGATGAGCGTTGATTCTCTATTTTTAGTTGAGGCAGACGGACGACTTGATTTGCACACAATGTACCAATTAAACGGAGAGTATCAAAACCATTTGAATGTGAAGGATATTCAAATTGATAAGCTTTATGAGTACGAAATATATTTTGTACCGCGGAAGGTAGAGTTCGTTTTAACGGAAAAGAAACGCGATATCCCTGAGAATGCACTGTATTATTATGAAATAGATGGGTATTATTTCTGTGTGATAAGCATATCCGATATTTAATTATTCTTTGATGATATTGTCGCAAACCTCTTGTAATTATTCCGCTTTTATGATATAATAAAGCGAACAAAGAAAGTGTGTTTTTCGGGTGGTATCGGTGATACCATTTTGATACCGTTTTTTCGTAGACTCTAAAGATTGAGCGGAAAAAGGCGATCAAATTCTCCGAAAAACCGCGCGAAAAGACCTGAATTCACTCGATATAATGCTAATTTAAGCGAGTGGGAATAACAAGCATATAAAACCAAAAACCAAGCCGTTATTGAAGTGAACTTCGTTTTATTCGTATCGGCTTGGTTTTCGTCTTACAAATAGCAAAAAAGGCAGTTCTCAACTGAACTGCCTTTTTTCATTAATTGATCTTAATTTATCTCGTAGCCGCCGTCGGTGGCCTTCAGCGCTTTGGAGTAGAACTTTGAGAGCGCGCGGATCAGATATTTCGTGTCCTTCTTTCCTGCGGTCTCAAAGGACGAATGCATAGCAAGCTGGGGCAGACCGATATCCACGGTGTTGAGAGAGACCTGCGTGTTGGCAATATTTCCGAGGGTCGAGCCGCCGGGCATATCGGCGCGGTTAGCGTAATACTGAACGGGAGCTTTTGCCTCGTCGCAGATAAGCTTAAAGAGCGCCGCCGACACCGCGTCGGAGGTGTATTTTTGATTTGCGTTATACTTGATAACGATACCCTCGTTCATATAAACGGCGTGGTTCTTATCGGAATACTCGGGGTGGTTGGGGTGACAGGCA
>JAZNII010000030.1:0-3405 GCA_045577415.1 Eubacteriales bacterium | reverse complement strand
CAGATAAGAACGTATATACCGGTATACGTTGCGTGCGGAGGAGACGAGCTGTGCGCGCTTGACGACATACTTTCGAAGAAGGTCATCAGAAAGCTTGAGACACAGAACCCCATATATCTGCGCAACTCCGCGGAAGGACTTCTCAACTATATAGACGAGCTTTTCGGAGTTGACAGAATGCCTCTTTGCAAGGAGCATATCCACAGATTGCAGAGAAACGCATAATGGATAAATAAATTTTAGCATTTAGATCGTTGCCGTTCTGAAGGGCAAACTATCTTATTTGCATAGAAATTTTGCCGCGAGGCAGAATTTATCGATCATGTTTGTGCCGCCTGCGGCGGCGAAATGGAGATTATTATGAATCATTTGGACGTTTATTATCGCGCGTTGCGTACATATAGAACGCTTACGGTAGAGAACAGAGATTGCGCGGCTTTGCGCAGGGCAATGTCTCAATCCGACGTAGAGAATGACGAGATAACGATAACGAGGGCAACCTGTACGGTCGATGAGGACTGGATCGTCGCTATCGAAACGGGACTTGTTTTTATCGAAAAGGCAATCAAAGAGGAAAGACAGTTTATATATTCCAACGGCGAGGTCGTTCCGATTGAAAAGGTAAAGCATGTTTCAAAAGACTCTGTCCAGCATTTGGCAAAGCATAGCAATCTTATTACCAAGGAGCAAACGGGAAGGGATTTTATCCCCGACCAGCTTTACAGCGTTGAGAGACTTAACGATTACGCGGTATATGAAAATAGATTTCTGTATATGCTGCTTTGCTATCTCAGAGATTTCATTTCTATACGTTATGATAAGATACTTGATATCTCCAACAAGTATGACGGAGTTTTAAAGCTCAACAAAGAGATAACGACGACCGGCAGAAAAATATCCTATCAGGTAGATCTCCACGAGGAGATAACCGACGATAAATATCTTCGCGAGAGCAATCCTGCCAAGGAAGTTATCGACAGAATAGACCTTATTTTAAAGACCGTAATGGCATTTCTTGCTACTCCCCTTATGGAGATCGCAGGCAAGGCGGCTAAGCTAAAGCCTCCCATCACTAAGACCAACGTTTTGAAGATGGATAACAACTTCAAGGGGGCGGTTGCTCTTTACGATTTCATAATCGCATACGATAAGCCCGGATATACTTGTGAAACCAAGAAAATAGAATTGGCACCATTTGCTGACGCGTTGGCTGACGAATTATCCGAGGCGGGGGCGCTCCTGTCCTTTTTGACCTACGAATACGGTCTTGGATTAAATGAAAAGCTGAAAAATAATTATAATGCCGAGGAAGAACGCCGAAAGACGGAGCAGATCAAGCTCAAAGAGGAGCAGCTTGAGGCCTTGAGACGAAGATTGAACAATATGGAGATCTCTCCCGAAGAGTATATTTTCAATCTGGAAAAGCACGTGAAGCTGTTGGAGGCTGACAACCGACAGATCGAGGGACTTAGAAATCGAGTTGCTGATCTGAAGGAGAACGAGGAAAGGCTTAATTCTGAGATCAGGCAAATGAAGGAAGAAGAAGCCGAGCTGCGTCAATTCATCGACCAGAGCGAGGGCAGACACAAGCAGCAGATGGATGATTTGAAGGCAGAGTGCAACGAGCGCATACACGAAAACATCCTCAAGCACGAGCAGGAAATGGCAGAGCTTGAAAAGACCTTCAACAAGCATCTTGAGGAAGCAAGAGAAAGGATGCGAGACAGGGAGGCTAAGCTTAATGAAGAGATGGCCGAAAGAGACGGTCAGCTTAGCGAAGCACGTGCCGAAGTAGAAGCTCTTACGAAAGATTATGCTGCATTGCTTGAAGAAAAGCGCGTGTGTGAAGCAAGGATCAAGGCATTGAGAACAAAGAAGGGCGAAAGCTTTTCGAGTGATGAATTTGTGGATAAAGAGAGCTTCGACGAGCTTGAAAAAGAGCTTGAGGCGTTTGTTAAATTCTATGATGAACGCTGGGGCAAGGTTAAAAAGAGCATACGCAAGAAGCTTCTGAATTATCAGTCACTCAAAGGGCTGAACAAGAAGAAATAATTGCCTTAAAGAAAGAATATGAGTAAAATGAAGAAAAGTCGAAAAAAATGGATCACTTTACTGGTCTTAACTTTAGTAATGGGCGTGATCTTGGTGATGTCCGTTTCTGCATTTTTTGAACGCGAGGGTGAAATATCGTTTGGCGGTTTGATCCGTGCCGAAACGCTGTATATCATTATAATATTCCTTGTTTTTATACCGGTGTTGCTGGGTATATTGCTTGTTATGATGCTGTTTGGAAAAAATAAAGCGTCGGAAGATGATTCTGATATCGCCCCGAATTTTTCCGTAATCGGAGCCGATGGGAAAGATGTGTTGCCATCAATCCAAGAAGACAACGAAAAAGCGCAAGAGAATGGAGAGCGCTTTTGCATGTTGAGCGAGATAGACAGGAACAGCACAAGCTACGGACATTATAGCTATGAAAAGGGAGTAGATCTCGAAAGCTTCTGCGAGGATTTCAGAAACTATGCCGCAAGTAAGCTCAAGCTGTATTACGATATAGACGATATAAGACGATTCGTAGCGGGACTTGCGGTATCAAAGCTTGTAATACTGCAAGGTATGTCGGGAACGGGAAAAACCTCTTTGGCACACGCATTCGGTTCGTTTATAGATAACAGCTCAACGGTAATTCCCGTGCAACCCATGTGGAAGGAAAGAACCGACCTTGTAGGATATTATAACGAGTTTACAAAGAGATTTAACGAGACCTTGTTGCTGGAAAAGATGTACGAGGCAAATTACAGCAAGGATATGTATATAACGGTTCTTGACGAGATGAACATCGCGAGAGTGGAATATTATTTTGCTGAATTTTTGTCTCTGCTTGAGCTTCCCGATCCCAATGAGAGATACATAGACGTAGTATCTGACAAGTGGGAGAGCGACCCCAAGCAGTTTAAGGACGGAAGGATCAAGCTTCCCGAAAATATGTGGTTTATAGGAACGGCTAACAACGACGACTCGACCTTTGCAATATCGGATAAGGTATACGACAGAGCGATGATACTTAATCTTGACGCAAAGAGTGAGAGATTTGCCGCGCCTCACGTAGAGAAGAAGCCTATATCGTCAAAGCAGTTCGTAGAGCTTGTGGATAAGGCGATAAAGGAATTTGAAGCCAGCAGAAGAAATATCAAGCGACTTGAAGAGCTTGACAAATATCTGATAGATCATTTCCATATTACCTTTGGAAACCGAATAATGAAGCAGATAAGAACGTATATACCGGTATACGTTGCGTGCGGAGGAGACGAGCTGTGCGCGCTTGACGACATACTTTCGAAGAAGGTCATCAGAAAGCTTGAGACACAGAACCCCATATATCTGCGCAACTCCGCGGAAGGACTT
>JAZNII010000029.1:0-23856 GCA_045577415.1 Eubacteriales bacterium | reverse complement strand
CAGTGCTGAAAGAATGATAGCGGCAAGACGTTTCATAAATTTTCCCTTTCATTAATTTTATTTATCATCACTAGGCATTTGACCTTTTTTGTAATATTCATAGTATTCATAAATATAAGCACCGCAAGGGATTTCTTCTATGTTACTTTTATTAATTACTATCCAAATGCAATCAAGTCCGAATTCAAGGCGACCGCTGAGTGTTTCCGATTCAAAATATGCCGATTCGCCTTCTCGTGTGGCTTTTACATAATTTATTTTATGCGAAACAGAGTCGGAGCAAAAATTTATAGTTACATCGGTTTCGGTTATTGAGAAGATCTCAATGATCGATTCCCGAGAGGATCGATCCCTGTACCATATCCAACAATCTCTGTAGAAAAGATATGGGTCTATTGGATTGAAAAGACGAACAAAGTTAAGATCAAGCGAGTATTGGGCATTAATGGGATCCTCTTTGGAATCAAAATCTTTTGCAGTGTATTCGTCAGCGACAATAAGCTCGTCCGATTCTGTAAAATCGTAAACTGTATAGATATAATGGGAAAGATATTCGTAGTCTATCAATACGGTCTCGGAGGTGTATATTCGTCCTTGGTCATCGATTCCGCCAATAGAAAAATAGTCTCGGGGTTCTATGATCATACGGGGAGTTCCGCCGGAATTGGTGAAGATAGTTACTATTTCATAGCGATCGTTCATGAGTATCAATTCATCAGAACCGTTTTTATTGATATCGTATAGTGCATAACCAAAATAGTTTCTGCCGTCATCAAGATATTGAGTGGTATAGTCACCGAGATAATACCGATATGCTTCCTGAAAGATCATATCATATATATCGCGTGTTTCTTCGTTGGGGAACGTAAGAGTCGATACGTGTTCTTTTGTCAAATATTGTTTGGTAGTGTATTCCGGAAAACAGTTTACTATTGATTTAAATGTTTCAATTATCGATTCATAACTTGAAAAATCGGCAACACTCTGTACGGCTTTATTTTCATCAGAGTTATTATAGATATCCTGGGTAATGCTTTCTTCGATGTCCGTCGTGATAGAGCTCTCCGATTCTTCGGGAAAATCACTTGAAAAATCGCAGGCGGCGAGAGAGAAGAGGATAAGCGCGGTCAGAATTATAGCGGCAAGTCGTTTCATTTTTATCTCCTTTTAAGTATTTTTATTAGTCTGAATTTTTTGAAAGAAAAGAGAAATGCGTAATTAGTGAGATAAAGCATATAGCAGATATTTTGCTATGCAGAAATTATACTCGAGTTTGGCAGGTTGCGATGAACTCCTTTATAAAGCTTTGATGTGAGATTTGGAGATATTATACGGAAAAATCGTACCAGATGCCAAACAGCCTTTCAATATACTCATGCCACTCGCAATCTTCGAGATGATATGAATTATTTTCGGTATTATAGTATAGCCCTAATGAGTTGTTTTCTTCGGGCTCGTGATAGTAGAAAGCCAATAAAATAATCGTGTTATTACTATCGTTGTATACGAAATTTCCAAAATCATTAGCTTTTTTATCAGATCCGAATCCATGATAAAAAACATATCCATTATATTCTTCTATGGGATGTTCGGATGAGTTCAAATCCCCCACCTCCATAAGATATTCTTTTGCTTTTTGATATATTTCATCGTCATAACGAATATATACAAACAATCTTTCATCAGCACCATAATTCAAAATGGAGGATATTTCTTTGTTAAATCCGAATAACGATATTTTGGTCTTTAGATAATACTCCTCGCGATAATATCCGTAATAACCATCAAAATAAGGGTATTCTTCAAAATAACTTTTGTTTATATATCTCTCAAAAGTTGTAGAAGAATTATCCATATTAGGAATCTTGCCGTTTACAAAAGTTTGTTTATCGAGGTCGTTTTTATAATTTCTTGGTACATATTCATAACTACAAGCACACAGAGAAAAAAGTAGGAAAATTGTAATTACTAACAACAATATTTTTTTAAATATCCTATACATTTGATTATCTCCTTTTAAGTATTTTTATTAGTCTGAGTTTTTTGAAAGAAAAGAGTAATGCGACAAGTGATGAGATAAAGCACAATAGCAAATATATAATAAATTGCTTTTTTCATGAAAGCCTCCGTTATTTTACATTTATTATATATGTAGCTTTTTGTCGAAATTGCAAAAGAGTGCAAAAATCGGGCGGCAGAGTTTTTCTACCGCCCGAATTTATTACAACTGTGTTATATCAATATGCTGCTGTGTATCTCTGCTCGTCCTGAACACTGACTTTTTTTTGAATGTCTGCGCCGAGTTCGCGGAACTTGCCTGCAATATTGTAGTAGCCGCGCTCGATCTTGTCGATTCCTTCAAGAGTAGAAGTGCCCTTGGTTGCGAGAGCCGCGATGACCATTGCCGCGCCTGCTCTGAGGTCGTGGCAGTAAAGAGGAGCGCCGGAAAGCTCAGCGCCGCCGCGAATTACCGCGTGGTTGGAGTCTACCTTAATATCTGCACCCATCTTTGCAAGCTCATCCATAAACTGGAAACGGCTTGAGAAGATGTTTTCAACTATGTCGGATGCGCCCTCTGCGAAGCAAAGCATTGCGGAGAATTGAGGCTGCATATCTGTTGCAAATCCGGGGTAGGGCTGAGTATTGATGCTGATACCCTTGAGCTTACCGTTGCTTTCAACGGTTATGTAATCGTCGCCAACAGTGACGTTAGCTCCTGCTTCTTCAAGCTTTGCGGAGATAGCTTCCATATGCTTGGGGATGATATTCCTGACTGTAACCTTACCGCCGGTAGCACCAACTGCCGCCATAAAAGTGCCAGCCTCGATCATATCGGGAATGATGGAGTAACGGCAACCGTGAAGATTTTCTACACCCTTCACCTTGATAACCGAAGTGCCTGCGCCCATAATGTTTGCGCCACAGGAGTTAAGGAATACTGCGAGGTCAACGATATGAGGCTCGCGAGCCGCGTTTTCGATAACGGTAGTGCCTTCTGCGAAAACGGATGCGAGAATAGCGTTCGCGGTTGCACCAACCGAAACCTTGTCAAAGTAAATGCTATTACCGATTATCGCGTCGGATTCAACCTCAACTCTACCGTTCTTGTGGCAACACTCGGCGCCAAGAGCCTCAAACGCCTTCATGTGGAGGTCGAGAGGACGGCTACCGATGCTGCATCCGCCGGGATGAGGAACGCTTGACTTTTTGAAACGTCCGAACTCTGCGCCGAGGAGGTAAGACGAACCGCGAATCTTGGATGCCATCTCAACAGAGGAGGTGCAGGGAAGAAGATTTTTGCAGTTGATTTCAACAGAGTTCTTTGTGAGTCTGTTTACATTAGCACCCATGGAAGCGAGAAGATCGAGAAGGGTCTCGATGTCGCTTACGGGGGGAATGTTGTCGATAATACAGCTCTCCTCGTTGAGAATACAAGCGCAGATGATGGGAAGGGCAGCGTTCTTTGCGCCGCCGATAGAAACGTTACCGTAAAGAGGATGTCCGCCGTTGATAATGATCTGTTCCATGAATTGCCTCCGTGATTTCCGCCGAAAATGCGGTGTTTATTTGTTCTCTCTGCGCATATCTTTTTCTCGTTCTTTTCGCTGTCGGATGTTTGATCCTGAAGTCGAAAAGAGAAGAATTATGTTGATTTGCCTCGACGAGTGGGATGTTTATATTATATCATAAAGCTGCATAAAAGTAAATAGATTTTATGCATATTTAATAATTTGTTTACAATTTAAATTTCCAAAAAAATCCTAATAATACACCTATATATTAGCGACATTTTTCAAAACCCTTAACAAACCAAATGTTCTATATTTACAGTTGTAGCGCATAAATAAGAATAAAAAAAGAACAAAACAGCAAAATTTTAATAAAATCCTAATAAAAACGAAATTTAATTCAAAAAATATGTCGTCATAACAATTAACAAATTTAATACGACATAAAAATGAATATTTATTCTGAATTTTAGTTGCGTATTCTGCACAAAAAAAGCATCTCACGGACAGTATATTCCGTGAAATGCTTTTTTGATATTTTTAATAGGGATTTCGTGTCAATCTATGATCTTTCTGCTCTTGTAATATGCTACTGTAAGGTCGACTACCATTCCGTAGCTTTTTCTTCCCACGGTTCCTTGAGTTTTAAGATAAACGTCGTTTACAGTTCCTGAGACCTTACTTGTTACAGACTTTTGATACTTTTTGAAAAACTCTCCGTACGCTATCTGCTCGTTGTATACCGCGAGGTGAAGCTTTTTAGAAATACGCTTGTATTCTGCGGAGTCGGCTCGCTGCAGCGCCGCGGCAACGTATTCATACATATTAACGTAAGCGCTATATTGAATGTACGGGTCGTCGGAACCGATGCAAACGAGAAAAGCTATCATGTTGGCTTCGTCCTCACGGGCAATTCCTCTCTGATGCGCCAATTCGTGAGCGGCGGTATAGGGGATGGTGTAGTCGGGAAGATTTACGTTGATATTTGATTCTCCTGTGAAAAATGAATATATTCCTGCTATGTGGGCGTAGGACATGACCTCGCTGATCATTACGGGCTTGAGCTTACTGTTGAAATTTATGATAAAGTCATGATCCTTTTCAAATATATCGTAGGCATCCAAAAGCTTGCGATTCATTTCATCAAAGCTATATGGCATATTTGAAAAATTATCGCCATCGAAGTAGACGTTGGGAGTAAGCTCGTTTATTTTTTCAACCAGATATTCGGTGGTTGCGGCAAGCTCCTCCTTGCCGATCGGCTCTGCATCCAGATCAAGCTTTTTGTCAAGAGTTGAACTCTTATATCCTATTCCTAAACACAGAACGAAGGTGGACAGAAATATTGAAAGCACCGACAGTATGCAAACGAGTGACACGAAAGACGACCGTCTGGTCTCACATCGGTATTTCAAAAGGTACCAAATGACAATAAAGGCGATGAAAGGCAACAAAATAATGATAAGCTCGGCTATTGAAAAGGGCAATATACTGCTTATCTGCGCCAGAACGAATCTTACCGCTGTTCCGACTCGCAGATTTATGAAATCGGCAAAGTCCGTACTGATACAAGAGATAAGATAAATTATCGCGCAAAGCGCGGCGAAAGCGAGAGCAACGAAGCAGATCTTAGGTATTCTCTCGTATTTTGCCTTTACGGGCATCCAAAGGCTTCGTCCATCCTCGTCAAGCTCCGCATATTCCTTGGCAGAGATACAGTAAATATCTTCTTCCTTTTTCATTTGGTCATTCTTTTTGCGTTTGAACATATCGTTTCCTTTAATTAAAATACTTTTTGAGGTTCATTGATAAAACCGTTTGTAAAGATATCAACAAGATCACAGTTGAAATGCTTTGCCGCTGAGATCATATCGGCAGGCGGAGGTGACAGATAATCCTCGGTCTTATCTCCGTAGGGAATAGGCAGAGATAAAAACGCGGCGTGGAGCGCGTGACGGTCGATGATGTTGCTTGGAGTTCCGTAAACGTCATCACCGAGGATAGGGTGACCCATGTGGGCGAAATGTACTCTTAATTGGTGCGTTCTTCCGGTTAAAGGGATCGCTTCGACTATACTTATATCATCGTTTGCGTATAGCAATCTCCATTGCGTAATTGCTCGAAACGCGTCAGGAGCTTCGGCGCTACTTACGCAACGGATAATAATACTCTCCGCTTGTCTTTTCATATACGTGTCAATGATATGATAATTTCCGTCACTATCGACCCTGCCCGAAAGAATGGCGAGATACTTTTTCTTGATAAGCTTCTTTTGTCTTGCGTAATACATAAAAGAAGCAGAAATTATGTGCTTTGCGACGAGAGATATTCCGCTAGTGTTTCGGTCAAGCCTACCTATCGGACGGAAAACAAAAGGGATCTCTCTCGACTTATATATAAATGCTACCGCATTAGCAAGAGTATCGTCCGTATGACCGTGAGAGGGATGAGTGGGCATATGGGGAGGCTTGTCTATCAGCATTATATCGTCGTTTTCAAATATTATATCTATAGGTATATTGACGGGTAGTATGGCTTCATTACATTCCTCGGGCAGATCGGTCTCGTTGATAATAAGCAGGTCATTTTCTCTCAGAACGTAACGGACGGTAACGTGGACTCCGTTGACTCTAATGCCTACGGGGTCTCTCTTCAAAGCAGACAGGGCAGAGGATGAAATTTTCAGATTTGATTTTAAAAATGACAGAACGGTCTTGTCCGCCTGCTCGTATGTAATATTAAAAGTCATAATCCACCTTTTGATCAAATGTATAAATTATTATAACACCTTTTGTTTATGAATATAAGAAGATTTTGTGAAATCAATAAAAATATTTGTAATATGGATGCCTTTAATCAAATATAATTAAACAAAGAATTTAATCGGAGGAGCATTTATGAAAAGTATAAAGCTGATCTGCGCGGTTCTGATCTCCTTGGGATTTGCGGCAGGGATCACTACTGTATCGGTATCCGCAGAGGAAAACACGGCTCTGCATAGCTTGACAAATCAGAGTATCGTTTCGGGGTCAAACGCTGACACGGTATCCTACGGCTTGGACGTTATCGCCCAGAAAAAGGGTATGATAATGACGGGAATAAAGGGCAACGTACTGAATTTTTCGGCAGAGCGTTTTGCTTGCGCTCTGAATTTGTCCAAGATAGAGTCTATTACTGTAACAAGCCTGCCAAACATCGCTTGCGGAGGCTTGTATATCGGAAGCGAGGGTGTGTCGGTAGGTCAAAAGATAAAGGCATCCGACCTGTCTCTTATGACTTATGAGGAGGCGGGAAGCGGAGTTGGACGAAGCGCGTCCTTTAATTTCAAAGTGAATGATAGCGGATATGAGATAACTTGCAGCATCAATATGATAGATGATATAAATTATTCGCCAACCCTGTCACTGTCTCCCGCGGCAAGCCTTTGCTGTGAGACCTACCGTGACGTTAGGGCGTGCGGAGTCTTATCTGCCTATGATCCCGAGGGAGACGATATGGTGTTTGAGATCGTAAAATATCCCGAAAACGGCAGAGTATATCTTGATAATGAAAGCATGGGTACGTATACTTATATCCCCAATAGCTCGTATACCGGAGAGGATAGCTTCAGCTACGTTGTGTTTGACGAATACGGCAATTACAGTGAGGCAAAGGAAATTAAAATATCGGTTGCAGCTCCTGCAATATCCACAATATACAGTGATCTTTTGGGAGATGGACTTTACGCTCACGCCATTTCGGTTACCGAATGTGGGCTGATGAACGGTGTTCAGGTAGGTGACTATTATTATTTTGAGGCGGACAGAGAAGTCAGCAGAGCAGAATTTATAGTTACTGCTATGAATGCCATAGGTATAAAAAACGTTCCCGACGTTCAGTCTACCGTGTTTGCTGATGACGGAGAGATCAATTCCGAGATGAAGGGATATGTTGCCCTTGCTTATTCAAAGGGATATATAAGCGGCAAAAAAATAGACGGCGAGCTGCGCTTTGATCCTGACGAAACTATAAAAATGTCCGAAGCGGCGGTAATAATCAGTAATATGATAGGATATGCCAAGCCCAAAGTGACACCCGTGTTCGCGGATGCAAACGAGATCCCCGAATGGTCAGGTAAAGCAATCGAATCGTTGCATACGTTGGGAATTCTGGAGCTTCCCGATATGAAGGTCTCGGCAAACGAAAGTGTGACCAGAGGAGATATGGCAAAGCTGTTGAACAGAACGATGCTTGTTATAGACTAACAATATACCCATTGCGGTGCGAAAAACTCGCGCCGCAATTTTTTTTACTTTCGATTGACAACTTTTAATAAATGAGTTATAATAATAGCGTTACTTCATATTTTTGTTAGGAGGAATATAATGGAGAAAACGGTATTTTTGAAAATATGCGCGATTTTCCTTGTGGTTTCTATGATATTAGGCATATCTGTATCTTGTACAGACTACGGAACCGGTCAAGGAACGTCGGGTGAGACGTCAGGGGCTACCGAGGATGAAAGCCATGAAACGCTTGTATCAGGTTCTGAGAGCGAAACGTCGGAAAGCTCAAACGGAACGGATGGGGAATCCTCAGAGGAGTCCTCTCAAGAGGAGACCAACACCGTACTCGGCGACGAGGTGGAGTATGCGGCAAGCTTTACCGTTTCCAATGTGTTCGACTCCAACATGGTGGTTCAGCGCAACGAATACGTAAGAGTATGGGGCTTTGCAGATGAAAGTGAAAACGGCAAAAAGGTCAGCGCGACCTTTATGGGCAAGAGGGCGGACGCTCTTATCGAAAACGGGGAGTGGGAGATAGTATTCCGTCAAAAATTTGCCGCCAATCCTTCGCTCGGCAATGACCTCGTGGTGTATAGCGGTGATGAGACCGAGTATGTTTTCGAAGATGTTCTGATCGGCGACGTGTTTATGATAGTGGGTCAGTCCAACGTACAGTATAGTATGGGTCAGTACCTTGCTAATGAGCCTGAGCTTAAATGGACCAAGGAGCTTTTGAAAGAGAACTCAATAATTCGATATAATTATAATTCGAATACCCAAAGCGAAGGCTATCCTGCCCGAGGTACGGAAGACGTATGCGCAGATGCCATCAACGATTTCGGTTGGGTCAAGCCTGACGCAAGCAATATAGAAGAGCTTTCCGCAATGGGATATTTGATAGCTCATCAAATCGCGGAGCTTACCGAGAATCAGATTCCCGTGGGCATTTCGCAGTTTTCCGCTAGCGGCAGACCCTTGAGCGTGTTCATGCCTAACCATCTTGCGGAAGAACTGGGAAGCGACCATTTTGACGAGAATAAAGGAATATATGTTGGAAACTATCATGGCAACGTTGAAACCAGATATATGTACAACCATTATTTGAACCCGTTTGAAAAAATGCCTATCGCGGGTATCGTGTGGTATCAGGGAGAGGCAGAGAGCAATATAGAGCTTTCAAGCGTATACGTTGAAAGATTTACTGCTCTTATGGAATATATGCGTTCTACCCACAATCTTGTCAATAAGAATTTCCCCGTATTCTTCGTTGAATATCCCTCTGTTTACAAGGTTGTAGGCTCGAATGAGTATCTGGATACAGGAAGAATAAGAGCCACTGTCGGAATGATTCCCAATTCCTTATCAAATTCTTACGTTGCGGTTTGCTCGGATCTTTGGAATGATACCACTAACGATAACAACATCCACCCATATTGTAAATACGAGCAGGCAGAGAGGGTCACTGATCTTATGCAGGCTGTAATATACGGAAGTAAAACGCTTGACGAAGCGACAGGACCTATTCTTGAATCCTATGAGTTAAGCTCAAACAGAAAAACTCTTACCTTGAAATTTTCGAATTGCGGTGAAGGACTTACCACCTCTGACGGCGGAACTACGGTCGTGGGATTTAGCGGTTTAACGAACAAAAACGAGACTACTACCAAGATCAATGTTGTTGCGGAGATAACCGCCCCCGATACAATAACTATCACCTTCAACAAGGCAAGCTGTGGAGTTGCTTATAACTTTGTTGCGGAAAACTTCTTTGGAGTGGACGTTAACCTTTGTGATAGCTACGGCAATCCCGCAAAGGGTATATGGATATTTGAAGAACCTTAAATAAAACAAAAAAACGGAAATGAGAGTATACTCATTTCCGTTTTTGGTTTGTTGCTATAAATTAACCGATGAAAGGATTTTTTGCAGCCGCATCCTTCATTTCCTGAATAACCGTTTTAGGCTTCTTTGCTTTGAAGATAGCAGATCCCGCAACGATAACGTTGGCTCCTGCAGACGTCAAAAGACCAACGTTCTGCGCGTTGATGCCTCCGTCTACTTCGATGTCCAGGTTTATGCCGCGCTCTGAAACGTACTTTCGAAGCACCGAGATCTTTTCGAGTGTCTCGGGAATGAGAGACTGTCCTCCGAATCCGGGTTCTACCGTCATAATAAGTGCCATATCTATGTGTCCGATGAATGGGAACAGATGCTCAACGGGTGTTTTCGGAGAAATGGCAAGAGCCGCCTTCATCTCATACGAATGGATAAGATGGATAACAGACATGGGATTTTCACACGCCTCGTAATGTACGGTGATAATGTCCGCACCCGCTTTAACAAAGCGATCTATGTATCTTTCGGGACGCTTTATCATAAGATGAACGTCGAAGATCATGTCCGTGGTCTTTCGGATGCCCGCAATAAGCTCAGGACCAAAGCTGATGTTTGGGACGAAAGCACCGTCCATTATGTCGAGATGGAGATAGTGTGCTCCGGCGTCCTCAACTCTTTTTATGTCTGCTTCAAGATTTGCATAGTTTGCTGCAAGCAGAGAAGGGGCAATGTAAATCATAAATCGGGTGACCTTTCATTAGAATGTTTTTTAAGAATTTTGCTGTAATTTGTAGAATATAGGTGTTCCCACACATATTATGTCGTAAGGCAACGCTTCGGGGATGGCCTTTTTCGTCGTTAAAGACAAGGAAGTGATCGAATTTTTATCAGGTGTTTCCGTGGCGATAATATAGGGATCGTTGTATATCGGCGATCCCAAACGCCGTGTCAGATCTTTTTCAACAAGCAGACCGCGTGGGCGGAAATTCCCAATCCCTCGCCCGTAAATCCTAGCTTTTCCTCGGTAGTTGCCTTTACGCTGATGTTGCATATCTCTGTTTCAAGAGCTTTCGCAATATTCTCGCGCATTTTTTCAATATGAGGAGCCATTTTGGGGGCTTGTGCTATGACCGTAGCATCAACATTGCCGATCTCGTATCCGTTTTGCTTCATGATCTTGGTAACACGGGAGCAGAGAATAAGACTGTCTGCCCCAAGATACGCGGGATCGTTATCGGGGAAAAGGTGTCCGATGTCGCCAAGGCAAAGCGCTCCTATAACTGCGTCCATAACAGCATGGACAAGCACATCTGCGTCGGAGTGACCCAGCAACCCCTTTGAGTAGGGAATGTCAACGCCGCCGATGATACATTTTCTGTCGGGGACAAGCTTGTGAACGTCGTATCCGTGACCGATTCTCATTTTTCATTCACCTCAAGCTTTTGTTTTTTGTCAAGAGCATCGGCTCTGGCGCGAAGGATCGCCTCCGCGAAGTAAATATCCATAGGCTCGGTTACCTTGATATTTTCTTTTGAGCCTTCAACAAGTTTTACGGGAATTCTGATATGCTCAAGAAGGGAAGCATCGTCAGTGCCTTCAAAGCTTTCATCTCTTGCGATGTAGGTAGCGGCGCGGAACGCGTTGACCTTAAATACCTGCGGAGTTTGAGCTTGCCAGGTCATTTTTCTTTCGGGAGTGCTTTCGATAAAGAGATTTTTGTCTCCCAACTTTACAGTGTCCACCGCCTTGACCGCCAGAATAGCTCCGCCGTGGAGATAAGCGCCGTGACAGACCTTGTAGATCATTTCTTCGGTGATAAGACATCTTGCGGCATCGTGAATTGCTATGAATTTGGACTTTTCATTAACCGCGTCTACTCCGTTTCTTGCGGATCCCTGCCGCGTCTCTCCACCCTCTATGACCTTGAACGGCTTGGTGATATTATATTTTTCTGCAAAGCCGTCGTATTTTTCTATCTCATCTGCCTTGGCAACTACGATTATTTCATCAATGAGAGGTGACCTCTCAAATTCCATAACAGTTCTTGCAACGACGGGTATCCCGCCAACCTCAAGAAACTGCTTGGTCGAATTACCTCCCATTCGAGAAGAAGAGCCTGCCGCGAGGATTACGGCTGATGTATAATATTTTTTCTCGGTTTTCCCAATTATCGCGCGTAAAGCTTCCGCGATCTTATGGGGCTTGTCCTGTCTTTCTGACATTTTGGCACGCCTTTCTGTTATTTATCAGTTGTCCTTTTCAATATCTGTGAGCAGATCCACTCTTGCCTGATGTCTGCCACCTTCAAACTCGGTGTCGATGAAAAGATCGACCATATCGCATGCAAGTCCTGCGCCTACCACTCTGCCGCCCAAGCAAAGAACGTTGGCATTGTTATGAAGTCTGGTCATTCGTGCCGAGAATGTGTCGGAGCAGCAAGCAGCACGGATACCGTTGTGCTTGTTAGCCGCGATGGAGATGCCTATACCTGTTCCGCAAATAAGTATGCCGCGTTCAAATTCGCCGCTTTGTATTCTTTGACAGGCCGCGCGGGCATAGTCGGGATAGTTGCAAGAGTCGGTGGAATACGTTCCTACGTCGGTAACCTCAACGCCCCTTTTGGTCAGGTGAGCAATTACCTCGTTCTTAAGCTCAAATCCGCCGTGATCGCATCCTATAATTATTTTATTCATTTTATTATTTTCCCTCGCTTTGATTATGTTGTTATATAGATCATTTTATTCCTAAACGTTCATTTCTTTCACGCTCTGCTTGAGAAGGGCGGAGATAGATCGGCACAAGCTCCGAGTCTGTCAGCTTTTCACCCGCTTCAAGCTTTTTCAGGGCGCAACGGGCAACGCTGTAAGCGCTTTGCACTCGAAGTCTCTCGGGAACGTAGCAGGGACTTGTTTTTTTGAAACCGTTGAAGGTTATATCATATCCGTCTCCCACAAGATATATGGGAGAGCTTTGATCCGAAAGCTCCTCGTCCAGTTCATCTATAGATAAGGCTCTGTCAGCGCAAAGTCTCGTCAGCTCGCCACTCTTACATTCAAAAAGCGCGTTGTAGACCTGATTTCGCCTTGCGTTCATAACGGGGCATATTATGCCGTCGAATCCGTTAAGATTATACGCCAATGCTTCAAGGGTAGATATAGACACGCAAGGCTTGTCCTTACCATATGCGATACCTTTGACGGTAGATACTCCTATGCGAACTCCGGTAAACGAGCCGGGACCTGTACTGCAAGCGAAGCCGTCAATATCGTCAATCGACATCTCGGATATCTTCAGTATCTGTTCTATTACCGGCAAAAGCGTTTGCGAATGAGTGTTACCGGTATTTACCGTCATTTCTGCCACAAGCTTGTTTCCGTCGCACAAAGCTGAGGTACAGACCTCGGCGGTAGTATCAAGGGATAGTATTTTCATGTTCTAAATCAAGCTCCAATAAGATCGATAGTTATATTTCTTTTGTTGGAAAGGTCTATCTTGCATATCTCAACTTTGATGTAACTGTTGGGGAGAGCGTATGGTATCATTTCGCACCATTCGGCAATACATAAAGAATCGGGGCGAAGATAATCGTAAAATCCGATTGAATAAAGATCATCCTCGTCTGCAATTCGGTACATATCAAAATGGCAGACCTTTTTTATTCCGCCTAAAGCGGACGGGCATTTGTATTCGTTGACCAGAGCAAACGTGGGAGATTTTACGGTAGCGCCGGCACAAAGCTCGGAGCAGAATCCGCGAACGAAAGACGTTTTGCCGACACCGAGGTCTCCGTACATAGCCACGAATTTTGGTAAAGCATCATCGACAGTCAGAAGCCTTGCAAGCTCAAGCCCTACCTTTTCCGTCGAATCGGTGTTTTCTGTAAGTATATTAAAGGGAAGCTTCATAAGCATATTAACCGTGTGAGTATTTTGACATCGCCTCTATGGCAGAGACGAATCTTTCATCGTTTCTTATAGGCGACCAAATGCGGTTGGAAAATCTTCCGCGAAGTAGCTTGTCGCAGAGGGTAAGTCCCTCAAATCCCTCGTGCTTTTCGGTCTTGTACTCAATGGTGTTAAGTAATACCGATTCGTATCTTGACGATTCGGGCAACGAGTCGAAGGCAATAGCGAATTCCGACATTTTTTCAACGCAATCGAGAGCCGCCGTGCGGTTGCCCTTGAGCAGATAAAGCATAGCAAGCTGACGGTAGGAGTTTGCGAGTCTGTCATTATAGTAAAGGTAGTTGCCGTCAAATATAACCTGGAACAGAGCTACGCCTCTTTCCATGATCTCAATTTTTTGGTCAAGGGAATAGCGATCCTCGGAAATGTCGGGAACGCAGGCGATATTGTACATGTGCCACCACATATTGTCGGCAAATTCCATAATATTGGTCTGTGCCTGTCTGAACGCGATCTCTCCCGTTAATACGGTTGCCTTGACGATCTCCTTACTGTAATCCATAGAATGAAGCTTCTCGGCGATATCAAGAGCCATCTTGTCGTTTCCGAGCTGATGAGAATATATATCGCAAAGAGTTTTTTTAGTCTCGTCACGAAGCTCGTCGTCGGTACAGTAATCCAAAATATGATTACAAAGGGATACAGCCTCTATAAGATCGTTCTTTCTGGGTTTTCCTTCAGCGGAAATTGCCGAAAGAGTTTTTGCAAGCTCAAGCTGGATTTCAAAGGAGGAGGGAATCTCGGCATAAGCCTCTCGAAGCAGAGCAAGACACTCTCCAAGCCTTTCGCTCTCAAGCAAAAGCTCGGCCTTTTCAAGAAATTCCTTGACCTTTGATTCTTTTTGTATGCTATCGTAACAGAGAAGCTCGTCCATTCCTACGCCGAAAAAGTCGGCGATCTGTGGGAGTGTTTCCATGTCGGGATAACAGATCTCAGACTCCCAACGGGAGACCGCCTGAGGAGTAACGCCCAGATATGCGGCAAGCTTATCCTGAGTTATATCATTATTTTTTCTTAACAGACGTATTTTTTTACCGATTTTAATTTCCGTCATATCAAAAACCTTTCTTTGGACAGATTTTCATAGATATACATTAATTATATATCATAATAAATGGAATGTCAATATTCAATTTACAGAAAACAACGATTTGTTTAAAAAAATTTAAGAAAAAATCAAAAATGCTATTTACTTTCGCGAGATAAAGTGGTAAAATAGTAGAGGTGAGAAAAATATCGAAAGGTCACCGTTATCGCGAACCCTTAAATCATCAAATAAAAACCAAAAAGAGGTAAAGCATGAAAAGAGCTCACGACGAAAACATCGAATTCCTTTACAGAAGTATAGTCTCCCTTGATAACGTTGAGGATTGCAAGAGCTTTTTGGAGGATATTTGTACCACCTCCGAAATACTTGAAATGTCCAGAAGACTGAAAGCGGCAAAAATGCTTAGCGAGGGAGTGATCTACTCCGAGATCGCCACACAGACAGGACTCAGCACGGCAACCATTAGCCGTGTCAACCATTGTCTCAAATACGGAAGCGAAGGATACCTGAAGGTTCTCGACAAGATGAAGCTTGAGGACAAAAAGCTTAACAAGTGACCGAAAGGACGAGATATGCCCGGATACGATTCAATTGCGTCGATTTACGATAACATAAACTCCGAGATCGATTATTCTGCTTGGGCGGATTTTATCGAGAATTGTTTCAAAAAATATCTGCCGCAAAAGCCCGAATTAGTCCTTGACCTTGCCTGCGGAACAGGCAGTATGACTTTGGAGCTGCATTCACGCGGATACGATATGATCGGTGCGGATTTCAGTGAGGACATGCTCTCCGAGGCGTATGAAAAGGTATACGACCGAGGAATTGAGAACGTTCTGTTTCTGAAGCAGGATATGAGGAGCTTTGAGCTTTACGGCACCGTGGGAGCTATGTGCTGCTGCCTTGATAGCATCAACTATCTGACAGAGGACGGAGACCTTGAAAAATGTCTTTGTTGCGCCCACAATTATCTTGATCCCGATGGACTTTTTGTTTTCGACGTAAATACGCCCTATAAATTTGAAAATATTTACGGAAATCAGCACTATATTTTCGAGGATAAGAACTCTTACGGAGAGAACGCTTATTGCGGTTGGCAGAACGAATATGACAAGGATACCAAGCTCTGCAATTTCTATCTCTCGGTATTTACCGAGGATACGGACGGCAGATTTTCACGAGCCGATGAGGTTCAGACCGAGCGTTGCTATTCTCGGAAAGAACTGACTGAAAAGCTTGAAGGGTGCGGCTTTGAGGTCTTGGGATTTTTCGGTGATTACGCTTTTTCCGATCCGCAGGATGATTGCGAGCGATGGTATATCGTCGCAAGAGCCAAAAAATAATACAACAAACACAGGAGCAAAAATGGCACAGTCAAAAATTTTGCGCGCTATGACCAGCGACGGAAGCGCAAGAATACACATTATAAATTCAACCGAGATAGTCAACAAGGCTATAGGTTATCATAACACCACCGCCACGGCATCTGCTACCCTTGGCAGACTTCTCACGGTAACGTCTATGATGGGATGTATGCTCGGAGACAAGGATGACACTATCACCGTTTCCCTCAACGGCGACGGACCTGCAGGCAGAGTGTTGGCGGTCAGCGATTATATCGGAAACGTCCGTGGATATATTCAGAATCCTGACGTGGACATTCCTCTTAAATCCAACGGCAAGCTTGACGTAAGCGGTGCCGTGGGCAGAGGATTTCTTAATCTTATAAAGGATATGGGATCTGCCGAGCCATACAACGGATCGATCGAGCTTGTTTCGGGCGAGATAGCCGAAGATATTGCCGCATATTACGCCCAGAGTGAGCAGGTTCCCACCGTTTGCGCGCTTGGAGTTTTGGTCGATACCGACCTTTCCTGCCGTGCGGCGGGCGGAATTATCATCCAGCTCTTACCCTTTGCCGATGATGAGACTATTACCAAAATAGAGAATAACGTTCCCTTGCTCTCCAATGTTTCAAGACTTTTTGACAAGGGAATGACCAATGAGGAGATCGCCGCCTTGGCGCTTCAGGGCATAGAATACGATCTCTTTGACGAGATCGATGTTGATTACGTCTGCACCTGTTCCAGAGAGCGAATGGATAAAGCTATGAAGTCGATAGACCCCAAAGATCTCCGCAAGATGTTTGACGAGCAGATTGCCGAAGGCAAGGCGGAGGAGCTTGAGGTCGAGTGCCGCTTCTGTAACTCAAAATACAGCTTTACACCTGCCGATCTTTTATAATTAATTTGTTCAATGAAAGATAAAATCTGTGATCTATGACATGATAAGGCTCAATAATATTGTTGCATACAAAAAATCCGAGGGTTGCCCCTCGGATTTTTAAATTTAAATAAGCCCTTGTCTTTTGGACAGCTTTTGAAGCAATGTAGCGAATGGAACTATCAGCAATCCTGTCGCAAAATTGCTGACTCCGTGTATTATATCAAAAACAGCACCTGTAGATATCCACACAAGTGTTTCCTCAAAATTCAGACCGAAGAATAATGCTTGGGCGGGGGCGTAAAGTATACCGAAAGCAAAGCCGTGAAGCGAGCAGATCACAGGATATACCGCGCCGGCAAGCCATTTAGGCATCCTTTTGGGCAAAATCATTGTTATAGCCCACAAAACAGTCCATATATAGAGATATGGATACCACCATATGTTGAATCCTCCAAATAATCCATCCAAAAAAACGTAAATGTATATGGGTATTAATGCCTTACTGCGAAAGGTCAAGGTTAAAACCATAGTAAACATTCCGAGCAGATGAATGTTAGGCAAAAGTTCCATTATCTTCTTTGAACAGAACATCAAAGAACCAAGCATTGCGAATATCACAATATAAAGTATGATTTTTTGCCAACGGTCACGCACAACCGGGGCCTTTTGGCTTTTTTGAGCCTTATCAAAATTATTATTTTGTGTAGACAAATCTGTAGCTCTCCCCGCCGTCGATCTTTTCGTCGTTTACGCCGTAGGGCATCATGGTGTCACCCTCGTAAAAAGCCCAGTATGCTTGGTCTTTTTCCCAGCTTGCTTCTATTCCGTTAAGCACGTTGAAGAATGAAGCATCGTTAATAAGTTTTTGCTCAAACATAGCTTCTCCAAGAGTAGCCTTATCGGTCTTCAAGGTTATTGTCAGACTTTTTCCTTCTGCCTCAACGGTAAGGCTGACGGTTTTTGAGCCTTCGCCAACGGTAGTATTGGAAAGATGCGTTGCATTTTCCCAAAGCCTGACAGCTTCGATTTTTTCGCCCTCAGCTAAGGTTTCGGCGGTCGTGTTTTCGTCTTTTTCGCAGCCTACGATACTTAACACGCAGGTAAATGCTAACAGAAGCGCGAGAAGAGTTAATGTGATTCTTTTCATTATAGTGAATCCTTTCTTGTGTTTATTTCACAAAAAGGATAAAATAAAAGCGCCCTCCTATGGGCGCGAAAAAGGAGACGGTATACTCCTGCTCTGAGTTGCCGCAATACCTTTATCTCTCCCACTTTGCCCAAGAGACTTTTACCTTGCACAGAACGATAAGCATTCCGACTTATGACGTAAAAATCAAATACGGTAATGGCTGTTGTCGCGGATTCTCGCCGCAGTTTCCTTATCCCCGAAAGCACCGTCGCGCAGTACTCCCGACAACGAATTTTAATTTCAAAAATTCAGATGAACTGTGTTATTCATTTTTGTGTATTGAGATTATAGCACAGATTTTTACAAAATTCAAGTGCTTTTTCAAAAATTACCTTGCAGAAAAAGTCGGCATTGTAAAATGAAAATATTATAAATGCACCAAAAACGCCCTTTCGACCGCCAAATAGTGATCTTAAGAGCGTTTTTTGTGTTTTTTAAAGAAAGAGCTTTCTCGTCTGCTTTCCCGACAATGCATCCTCCAATGTTTTTGGTAATAGCGAAAGATCGGCAACGAGAGAATGAGGCTTCTTTACAGGTTCATCTTGTTGCATAGGAACAAAAAATACGTTTTTTCTGGATAGGAGGGTTCCAAGGTTCCCGAGGTTTGCAGACATGGCATCGTTTGAGGCGAGTGCAATGACCAACGGACGGTCACTTCGCAGATGTGCCTTTGCCGCCATACAAACAGGCGTGTCGGTTATTCCGTTTGCAAGCTTTGCCAGAGTATTACCCGTACAAGGAGCAATAATGAGCGCGTCAAGAGAGATCTTAGGACCTAACGGTTCTGCATCTGCTATGGTGTTTATTATCTTTCTGCCGCATAACGATTCTATTCTTTCGGCCCATTCTGCGCTTTTGCCGAATCGGGTATCGGTATTATAGGCGTTAAAGCTCATTATGGGGAGTATATCCGTGTATTTATTCTTCAGCTCCGTCAGCGTCGCAAAGGAGCTTGAAAACGTGCAGAAGGAGCCGCAAAGCGCATAGCCTATCACAAAATTATCCCCCTTTCCGAAAGAATATCCGAAACGGTTTCATAAATGTATCTGCCTGCGGTGACGGGAGAGTATTTTCCGGGTATTGACGGCGCGAAAATCGTTTTGATGCCGTTATCTCTTGCAGATGAAAGGTCTATGCCTCCGGGAGTCGATGCTATTTCGATGTATATAGGTTTATTCTTTGCTCCATTTATTACGTTTTGGTTAAATACAACGCAGGGAACCGTGTTAAAGATAACGTCGCATTCTCCAACCGCTCTGCGAAGATCATCAATGTCTCCGCCTATCCTTACCGATTTAAATCCCGCAAGCGATAGCTCACAGAGCGTTTCATCACGCCTTGCGGCAACCGTTACACTTGCACCGAGATTTTTCAAGATGCTTGACAGTATTGAGCCTATCCTGCCGTATCCGCAGACTAACGCTTTCATACCGTTCACGGTTATATCGGTATTTTCCATAGCTATCATTAAGGCACCCTCAGCGGACGGCAGAGCGTTTTTGATTTGAAGGCTCTCTTGCTTGTAGTAATCGCAAATAACTACTCCCGCTGCGTCGCACAGCCTTATCAGTTCCCTTGGCACCATGCCGCCAAGGAGCATTGTTTTATTTTTTGTTGCGAGCTTTACGATCTCGTTCAACGTAACCCTTTCGCTTGATGACGACAGATAGATATTATCCCTCGTAACGGGCAAGGGAAGCATGGCGAAATCAGCGCCCTCCATCGCCTTGTCCGCACTCAAACAAAGCTCTCCGAAAGAACCCGGATCCGTTACTCCAAAAAGGCTTACACAGTACCCGTGTCGCAAAAGCTCATTAGCGACTACCGATTGGCGTTTATCGCCGCCGAAAAGCGCGAATTTATATTTTTTTAGATCATCTTTCATAGGTAAATACCTCTTGGTATCTTTAGTTTTTAGGCAGTAGAAACTACGACCTCATTACATTTTATGCGGTGAGAGAAGGAGAGTGAACGGTGTCGAAATAATAGGACTAAAGAAATAAATTGTTTAAAGGGTGTTTTGTTAACAGTTTATTCAAACAATAATTGCTGAAATATGATATAATTTATTTTGTAGTGCTATCACTTATATTATTTATTCAGTATTTCGTTTTACGGAGGTATTTATGGCTGAACTTAAGATGCTTGCCATCGACCTTGGTGCGTCCAGCGGTAGAGGTATCGTCGGTTCTTTTGACGGCAACAAGCTCACACTTCGCGAAAATCACCGTTTTTCCAACGATCCTGTATTCGTAAACGGTAGATTTACATGGGATATTCTCAGAATATTCTTTGAAATCAAGAACTCCATCACTAAAACAGTTATCGACGGCGACAACGTTTCTTCTATGGGTATCGACACCTGGGGAGTTGACTACGCTCTCATAGACAAGAACGGCAGAATGATGTCTAACCCCACCCACTACCGTGATACGAGAACCGTAAATATCACCGATTACGTAAAGCAGTTCGTATCCCCCGAGGAGATCTACAACGTTACGGGTATTCAGGCTATCGACTTCAACACTCTCAACCAGCTTGCCGCTGACAGACGTGACGATCCCGATATGCTCGCTCGCGCTGACAAGATGCTCTTTATCCCCGATCTTCTTAACTACTTCCTTACCGGCAAGATGGCAACCGAGTACACTATCGCTTCTACCGGTATGATCCTCGACGCGACTAAAAGAGACTTCGCATTTAATCTCACCGACAAGATCGGCGTTGACAGAAAGCTTTTCGCTCCTCTCGTTAAGCCCTGCAACAATCTTGGCGCACTCCTGCCACAGATCAACGAGGAAGTTGGTAAGAACAACATCAAGGTAGTAAACGTCGCGTCTCACGATACCGCAAGCGCGGTCATCGCAGTCCCCGCAAAGAACAAAGACTTCATCTACATTTCCAGCGGAACATGGTCGCTTATGGGCGCTGAGCTTCCCGAGCCTCTTATCAACGCAGAGACCAGGAGCGCTAACTACACCAACGAGGGCGGTGCTATGGATACCATCCGCTTCCTTAAGAACATCATGGGACTTTGGATCATTCAGGAATCCAGAAGACAGTGGAAGAGAGAGGGTAACGAGTATAGCTTCGCACAGATGGAAGCTTGGGCAAAGGAAGAGAAGCCTTTTGCCTGCCTCATCAACCCCGACCATCCTTCTTTCAATACCCCCGGCAATATGCCCGAGAAGATCAGAGAGTTCTGCAGAGAAACAGGTCAGCACGTTCCTGAGAATGTCGGTCAGGTAGTTCGTTGCATCTATGAATCTCTCGCGCTTAAGTATAGATATACCGTTGAGACCATTGAGCGTCTTATGGGTAAGAAGACCTCTATGATCAACGTTGTTGGCGGTGGAACCAAGGATAAGTTCCTCTCCCAGATGACCGCAGACGCTTGCGGTATTCCCGTTTGCGCGGGTCCCGAGGAGGCAACCGCTATCGGTAACCTTATGATGCAGGCGATCGCCGCAGGTGAGGTTAAGGATCTCGGCGAGGCAAGAGAAGTAGTTGCTAATTCCTTTGAGCTTAAGAACTACGAGCCTACGGGCGACAGAGCCGCTTGGGATGCAGCTTATGAAAAGTTCTGCAGGCTTCAGTAATCAAATCTACGCTTAAACAATAGATATAATCAATTTCGGAGGATATAAAAAATGAAGGACGCACAGTTTGCTGAACTTAGTGTTATAGGTATGAAGGGTTGCGAGGCGTTTGCTCAGCAGGTTGATAACTATCTTAAGGAATGGCGCAGACATACCAGCGAGGACACGTATCTTGTAGAAGCACTCTGCCCAAGATTCGGTACGGGTGAAGGTAAGGGTCTTATCCACCACTCCATGAGAGGTCAGGATGTTTACATCATTTGCGACGTATTCAATTACGGTGTTACCTACCGTATGTACGGTCAGACCGTACCTATGAGTCCCGATGACCATTACGCGGATCTTAAGAGGATCGTTGCCGCTATCGCGGGTAAGGCAAGAAGGATCACGGTTATCATGCCGATGCTTTACGAGGGCAGACAGCATAAGAGAAGTACTCGTGAGTCTCTCGACTGCGCGCTTATGCTTCAGGAGCTGGTATCTATGGGTATCACCAACATCATTACATTTGATGCTCACGATCCCAGAGTATGCAACGCTATCCCGCTTCACGGATTTGATAACGTTCGCCCCTCTTATCAGATGATAAAGGCTCTTATCAAGGCGGTTCCCGATATCGTTATAGATAAGGAAAATCTTATGATGATCTCTCCCGATGAAGGAGCTATGGGCAGATGTATGTACTACTCCTCGGTTCTCGGAATCGACATCGGTATGTTCTACAAGCGCCGCAACTACTCGGTTATCATCAACGGAAAGAACCCCATCGAGGCTCACGAATACCTCGGTCAGGATCTTACCGACAAGGACGTTATCGTAGTTGACGATATGATCTCCTCTGGTGAGTCTATGCTCGACGTTTGCTCCCAGCTCAAGGAGAGAGGAGCAAAGAGAATATTTGCATTCTCCACCTTCGGTCTCTTTACCGACGGCTTTGAGAAATTCGACAAGGCGTACGAGAACGGTACTATCTCCAAGGTGTTCACGACAAACCTTGTTTACCGCCGTCCCGGTCTTCTTGAGAAGCCTTGGCATATTGATGTCAATATGTGTAAGTACGTTTCTTACATTATCGATACCCTTAATCACGACGCTACCATCAGCGAGCTTCTTGATCCCGCAAAGCGCATCAACGCTATCGTTGCAAAGCACAAAGCGGACATGGAGAAACACGGTCAGATCAAGATGTCTTTCGAAACTGACAAGAAATAATTTTTTAAAAAGATATCCCACGGTAACTCTGTGGGATATCTTTTGTGAAAAAATATAATTTTCATACGCAGTTAATAATTTTGTGTTATTATAATTAATTAGTAAATAATATTACAGTGATGATTAATTATCATGAAAGGTTAATTGCAATAAATGAGCAATAATAAGAATAAATGCTGCAAAAAAACCTCTATAGGCGGTCAGGCGCTTATGGAAGGAATTATGATGCGCGGTCCTGTTACCACAGCTATGGCAGTAAGAAACACAAACGGGGAAATAGTTATTGAAAAGTTTCCCACCGAGACAAAAAAGCGTAGTAGTATTCTCAAGTGGCCGATAGTCCGAGGTGTCGTCGGATATATTGACTCTATGGTGCTTGGCTCCAAGTGTCTTATGCGTTCAGCAGAGATTTCAGGTCTTGAGGAAGCAGAAGAAGAGCTTCGCCGTGAAAAAGAAGCTAAAAAAGCGGCTAAAGAGGCAAAGAAAGCCAAGAAGAATAAAATTGCTGAGAATACAGTTGAAGAAGCTGTGCAGGATACTGTTGGTGACGAGGCCATTTCAGGCGAGACGGCTGCTGATACGGTTAGTTCTGATGAAACCGTTAACAATGAAACAAGCGAAAAAAAAGAAAGTAACGACAAGAAAAAAGACGATTCTTCCATTCTTGGCGTTATGATGCCGATAGTAACCATTATTTCTCTTGTAATCGCCGTATTGCTTTTCTTTGTTCTTCCGTCTTTCCTTTTTGAGTGGGCGCAGATTCCTTTCCCGTTTTTAAAAAATGACAACAAGATAATTCAATCACTTATAAAATCTGTGTTTGAGGGTAGCTTTAAGGTTATAATACTTGTAGGATATATGTCACTTATGCTTCTTATGAAGGATATAAGAAGAACTTTCCGTTTTCACGGAGCAGAGCATAAGACCATTTTCTGTTACGAAGCAGGACTTGATCTTACTGTTGAAAACGTAAGAAAGCAGAGAAGATTCCATCCCCGTTGCGGAAC
>JAZNII010000028.1:0-1611 GCA_045577415.1 Eubacteriales bacterium | reverse complement strand
CGTATTACTTGATTCGCAAATGGACAGAGACGGCAAGGGATCCGGAGTTTGCTTTATTGTATCAGCAGAAAATGATAGAATGCTATCAGAATGCTCTTGAAAGAAACTATAAAAAGATCAAGGAGTACAAGGAACGAGGCGTGGTCGATTTTTCCGAAACCGATACGTGGGTGCTTACTCTTGATAAAAACGGAAATCCCGCAAAAACGGCTGTGATCGGCGTAGGTGAATACGGAAAACCCATTTTCGCCGATGATAGTACGGATATACCCTTTGTTGGTCGGAGAAGGTCGAACATAAAGGATTGCTGCCGCGATCTTGGTGATCTGGCACCGTATAATGACAATTTATATGAGCTTTTGGCAAAGGCACACAAATTAAAGGAACAAGGTCCTCTTGGCGCCGAGCCCTATCCCACACCGAATTATGATCTTGACGGTTTGTCCGGAGGACGGCTTGACGCGGCGGCGTGGCAGAACTATGCGATTGAGCACGGAATGGTTCGCCACGTGGATTACGATGCTTCGCTTAACAAATTGATCGAAGAGCTGCAAGAGCTTATTGAATTATACGAAAAAGCATTGAGCATCGTTTGACAGAACATAAAAAGGAGGCGTCGACAATGAAATTAAAGTGTCCCTATTGCGGATCTCCCCGCACGCAAAATGTTGGCGGCGATAACGGAAATCCATTTGACCGACGCCCCGAAAAAACTGTCTGCCTTGATTGTGGCAGAACCGTTAGTGTGGGAGTGGGAGTTGAAGATCTGCTCAAACACATAGATTTATCAAACGGGAGAAGAATTATGGATAAACCTTGTATAACAATTATTCGAATGTACGAAACCTTCGGCGGCTCGGGCAAATCTGCCTACCGTACCGATATCAGAAAAGGAAAGATCCCTTATGCCGAAATGGAAAAGCTGTATGCGGAAGCCCCCTCGGACAGTAGCTTTGAGATCGTTGACGTAACCGATGACACGGTTTCCTTCGTTGTTGACGGCTCTTATCTTGAGGGCGGAAAGGACGAAATTCATACCTTGCCTCTTCGAGGTGGTGTTGCCATCTTCAAGATAGTCGAAGAACGCAGAGGTGAAATCGAGGGCGATTCCTTTACCTATGAGGTCAGCAATATTATGAAGGTATGCACCTCAAAACGAATATTGAACGTGTACGCCAAGGTTACAAAGCAAACCGAAAACGGTGAGAAAAGCGAGCTGACGTATAAAATGCTTCCGTATGCTCCCGGTGGATATGATCTTGGAAACGAGTATCCTTTCTCCAAAAACGTATATACCGGTCCCGATACAGGATACTCCTTCAGATGGTTATACGTTGACGATGATATGCGTATCCGCTATCTTGACGAGGACTATCGTCCCGCCATAACAGCCGAAAAAGGACTCGGGTTTGTTCGCAAGTTTGGAAACGAAACCATCACGATCAACGTCATGGAAGAGCCTTGGTCACCGGTTCTTGGTGATTTTATTTAAGGAGGATTTTGTAATGGATATTATTTGGGCAATAAGAGAGCTTTGCCGCGGAGAGCATGGCTTTGAGGATATGTTTGATAAAGCAAAAAGTAAGGGTAAGCTCGCAAAACTTACGGGCG
>JAZNII010000027.1:0-37863 GCA_045577415.1 Eubacteriales bacterium | reverse complement strand
ACGAATGGATTTACCGAAGGCTGCAATAACAAGATCAAGGTCTTGAAGCGGAACGCCTACGGCTTGCAGGATTTTAAGCGTTTCCGCAACAGAATACTCTTTATGTTCTCACACCAATGTCGCGCCGGCGCATAGGAAAAGCGCGACTCCGCTACGCTTCGTGTCGCCTTTCCTATGCATTTTAATAGTTCTTTATCTTTTCGTCAGATTTTTTCTACCCCAACTATTGACAAAGAGCCGAAAAAAGCCTTGAAAACGTAGTGTTTTCAAGGCTTTGAGTGGCTCCCCCTGCTGGACTTGAACCAGCGACCCGATGCTGAAGTTAGCGTAACTTCTGCACTGTCACTTGACTTAGCCCTATGAGTTGGGGAAACTCATATTTTCTTTACTCGTATATTATATCACCGTAAACAGATTTTGTCAATAGTTTTTTGCAACTTTTTCATATTTGTATAGTTTTCGTAAACCGCTTCAATAAAGCGAAGCGGTTGTTATGCGATTTCTCCAATAAACTTGTAATTGATGCAAATATGCTGCTCTGTTTCTCCGTTTTCCTTGATACGATCTCCAACAACGATAGATTGTATGAGACGATTAAGAACCTCATCATCAAGTTCAGTCAGATTTTCGTAGCTTTCTGCAATTGCAATGAATTGCTCGGTGCCATATTCGGTTGCTTGAGAAGAATTACGTTTTTTCACAAGAACAGCTCTTCTCTCCCTTGCTTCGTCCTGCTCTGCCTCACAACGTGTAGATAACTCCTGGAACTTTCTATCAGACAGAATGCCGTTAAATCTATCGTCATAAAGCTTCTCAAATTTACGGTCAAGCTCAACGATTTTTGCTTCCAACTCTGCAATCTCGTTTTCAATGCGCGCATCCTCTAAATCGCATCCACAGCTTACCTTATGCAATACCCTTTCGATAAAGTCCTCACGCGTTTCTCTAACCATATACAACATAGAATTGATATTCATTAAAACCGCTTCATATAATTCGTTGTACATTATGTAATGGCTTGAGCATACACTCGGTCCTTTTTTCTTATAGGTATTACACACATAGTAATTATTCCTGCCGGATGCGTTAGCAATTCCAAGAGCGTGTCCGCACTTATCACATTTTATAAGTCCAGCGAAGATATTGTTAAATCCGCTCTTGCTCTCTCTCTTTCGGCTGTCAAGCTTTTCGTGAGCATCATCCCAAAGCTGTTGGCTGATAAGCTGAGGAACAATGCCCGGAAGCATAATCCAATCCTCTTCCTCTTGCCTTATAATTCGCTTACTCTTAAACGAGGCTTTTCTTCTCCTACCGCTTATCAGATATCCGAGATAGGTCTTATCATTCAGTATCTTATATACCGAAGTCAAGTTCCAATCATATGGATCCTTATCATAAGGTCGTTTTAAGAATTGCGCACGATAAGCAGCAGGAGTAAGTATCTTATGTTCCCTTAGCACTGATGCAATCTTATTGTATCCGTATCCGTGATTTGCCGCCATCTCAAACATCCATATTACATTCGGACTCACTTCGGGATTGATTTCCAAGGTGTGTTTGTCCTCTTGAGATTTCAGCAGTCCGTATACTGCAAAGGAACCTATGTATTCTCCATTCATCGCCTTTGTGATAAATGCCTGCTTGGTCTTTTTTGAACAATCGGCAGGATAATACTCGTTAAACACATTTTTAATGGGCAACATCAAGTCGTAGTCGGTATCACCGCGATCTGTATCAACGTCGTCACCAATGGCTATAAAACGAACATTCATTTGCGGGAATATATCGCTGATATAGAATCCAACCTGTAAATAGTTTCTGCCAAAACGAGAAAGGTCTTTTACAATAACCACATTCACTCGCTTCGCTTTTACGTCTTCCATCATTCGTTTGAAATCCGGGCGGTTGAAATTGGTACCCGTAAATCCATCGTCCTTATAAACACCATAAATACATATACCGTGCTGTTTGCAATAATCTGTCAAAAACTTTTCCTGTGTTTCAATAGAAACACTGGTACCGTCCTTTTCGTCATCGTCGCTTAGTCTGCAATACAAAGCCGCTATCAATCTGCTCTGCTCTTTACCTTTCATCTTTTACCTCACTTTCTGAGCAAAGCGATGGTTGTGCTCTTATTATACAGCCTCGTCTTGAATAAGTCAAATGTACAAATTATTTTTTTGAAATATTTATTCATTTCTCTTCCCACTTTCTAGTCGAAGCATATCCTTAATTTTCTTTGCTACATAATCAGCATATAATTCAAGCAGATTTTGTGTTCCAAAGCTTCGCGTTACAACGATTTTGACCTTGCTGTCTTTCCCTTTATTTTTAATTTTTACATTCACTTCCCTTCATTTATATTATATATGGCGTTGTTTATCGTTTCTTTTCTTTTTTCAAGACCTCGTTACGCAACCTTTCCATCAGATATTCGCCATCTATCTCGGTAAGCTGTTTGAACCAGTTCGAGAGAAAAAACTCTTCAAGTTCCGCAAGTTCCTCGTCTGCTTCCCCTACAATTCCTGCTTTACGCAATGAACGTTTATAGGCATTCTTGTAATCTTTACACGCCTGGATCACGATTCCATTGGCAAGCTCCTCATAAGGATCGTAGCTGACCTCTTCTTTAGTATTTACTTTTTCTTTTTTCATGATATATTCCCCCTTCTTTATGTTACGTTTTTTATCCGTGTACCCATAAAGACGAAAGACACTTGGACTATTCTGCACAAAAAAATAATTCTGTAATTTTTATTGCAAAACAAAGGAAAAGAACCTTCGCAAAAGATAATCTTTTTGCGAAGGTTCGTTGCCTACAGTCATATTAAATTTTTATTAAATATAAAAGCCCAATCGAATCAATAAGAATATATACGGAATTTTAGATTTTTAAATTATTATTCCTTTTGATATGAAAATCCGTTGGTTTTGCATAAATACCTCTTTAATAATCACCTATAGATAAAGCTATTCTTAAAGCATCTATGATTGCTGTTTTGCCAAAATTGTTTTCACCTACTATAATATTCGAGCCTTTATTGCAATCAATTTCTATTCCTGACGAACCTATACTTCTATATCCTTTTATTGCGATTTTGTCAATATACATAGCTATCCTTCTTTTTTCAAAAGCATTTTTTATTTTGGTTGTATACTTTCAAGAAAACGTTCTGTACTTATTCGAGGATCTGTTCCTTCTCCAATGATCGGAATTATATTCTTATTAACAAGTATTTTTTCTTGAATATAATTGGGCTGAGCCATAAAAATGTAAGAATTGGGTCTCTTATTAATCGAGCATCCTCCAAGTTCACCGTTTTTTCTCCACAACTTGTCTAATTTGTGGATCAAAAGTCGGATATTCACATCCGATAAGCTATATCCAATAAATAAAATCGATCGACTTAGCATATCTGCTCTTAATTTGATATCAAGAGGAGATTCAAAATCCAGTCGGTCAAAATAGCTACTTTCGGAAAAAACAATGCTTTGAGGCGAATCATAATCACCGTGCAGTTTAACAATTTGCGTTTCTCCTGCATAAATAGAAGAAAAATCGGATACATTGCGGATTACTATCGGATGCTTATTGTGCTCAGAGTATGCAGTTTCCAAACAATGGTCATAATTTGTAGTATATATAATCGGGCAATCCAAGTCGATAATTTGTTTTAACACTTTTGCAGTTGATATGGTTGCTTCAAGTTTTTTTCTTCCCCTTTCACATACTCACATATATATTTCATAGGAGACACGGCAGGGTTAATTTCTAAATTGCATATTTCATAATATTCTGCCAAAGACAAGTTGTCCCCAAGCATTCTGTACAGATCCTTATCAATTCCCAATTTTTTTGCAAGTTCTTCTATCAATCGACTCCATGAAGGAAGCCCTACGGAACAGGATATGCCGCTTCCAACAAATAAAAGTACCTTTTTTTCTTTTATTGCCACCCTTAATTCCTCAATATTATTCTGCACTATGCTATTCCTCCTTAGATTCGATTTTATCCAAATAGTCCAAAAAATGTCTCATAGCCAAAGATCTCATAGAGCACTCTATTTTTTGGAAATCATTCATTTCTGCAAAAGTGAGGTTCCCTACATTGGGAATTGGTTCAAATACACAATCCCACGCAAACCCATTTTTTCCGCGGGGAACCTTAACAATATTTCCGTGAACCTCTCCAATAAAAGAAAAAACTGTTCTTCCATCGCAATAAGCTACTACGCTTTGAGCAATGGCAGGAGTTGAACCCGAAGGCGCGAACAATTCGCTGAATTTTTCGGGATGATTCCCGTTTTCGGTTAATGAGTCCCAAACTATTTTCGTCAAGCCTCCAGGAAGATTTCCATACTCTGGAAGAATCAGTCCAGAATGCTCTACAAGAACTGGCCTAAATATTCGTTTGTATGCTTCTTTAGCTTTTGCCTCAACAATTTTTTGAATGCTAGAGTCCTGAATTTCTATGATTGATTCACTACAGGATTCTAGATAATATACCTTACTCTTCCAGATGTCTCGTATTTCGCGTAGCTTATACTCATTTTTTGATACGAAATATACAGTATGCTCGTAGGCCATAAAAGCACCTCCATTCATGTCTACGCTTATATTATATCATATAGCAAATAAAAAAGCAACCAGGATAAAGGAGCTTTTTCAACAAAACAACTCTCCGGAACTTATTTTTTTACATTTTTTCAGTTTCACTGTTAATCATATTGACAAATTTCCACATATGGAGTATAATAAAAATGGAAATTTATCAATTTTAAAGCGTTCAGATAGACAACAAAAAAGGAGGATCGCATCCAAATGCCCAAATTCGGCGAGCTTGCGAAACAATCATGAGTAATGAAAAATTATTTATCGTAAAGTATCCACCCCAATATGGAGTGATCAAAACTAAACTTGATCATAATAACAATTTTAAGAATACGATGTTTCCTAGCGTTTATAGCGGATGCTGGCACTCAGTGGAGAACATCATCCTCCATAACAACGAAATTGCGGATAGTAAATGTTCCGCTTGTTATCACTCAGGGGAGAATTCTTTTAAAAAAAGTGACTATGAGCCGTTTGTGAATCCGATTATCGCCATCACGGGTAGCCGTGGTAGCGGTAAAAGTTCTGCCATGAATAGCTTTGCTGAGTATTTGAAATCATTGACGGATTATAAGAGTTCCTTCTCTGTTCTCCCTCCCATTGACGCAACACAGTTTGGAAAAAACGAATCGGTGATTGGCAATATCACAGCAAGTATGTATCGCGAATACAGCAACAACAATCGGGCTCTTTCAGTAGATAAAAAGCGCGACTTCGTTCTGTTGGCTAAGGAGGTCAACAACACAGCCGTTATGTATAGCACAGGCGACTGGTTCAAATGCGGCGATGACATTCTTCAAGACTCCGAAAAGGTTGGTAATCTCCGCAAAAGACTTCATGATTTGATAATGAATTACCTCAATCTATATTGCGATAATCCCGCAAACACGAACAAATATCTGGTTATCATGTTGGATGACCTGGATATGTGTAGCGAGGGAGCCTTCTCCATTATTGAAGAAATCCGCAAATTCCTGTGCATGAGAAACGTCATTATTCTAATGACTATGCAGAGCGAACAATTAAGAACCGTGCTTCAGGCATCCTATATCACTGCGTTTGGAAATGTTGACAACTATACCAAGCCGTTGATTCGAAATATCAGCATGGAGCTGGCCTTCCGCAGCTATGAAAAGCTATTTCCCGCCTCACGTTGCCACGCTATGCCCGTTTGGAATTCGGACCGTTTACGAGAATTTAACCTTTTCCTTGAGGGCGAAGATAAAGACGGGAAGAACAAAAGAAAAGATATATATATCACGGAAAAGGATAATAACGATAATGAGGTATGCTCCGACTACCTATATGGTTGTCTACCCCAAGAGACTCGTTCCAAGGTTTTGTATCGAACGCTCCATATGATTTGGCGAAAAACTCTCATGATTCCCGTGTGCAACAAAGATGGCGAGCATCTTCTAATTCCCAACAATCTTCGTTCTTTGCACAATTTCATAGCTATGTTTTCAGGCATGGAGGATGCGCTTACCATTTCGAAAGATCCCCTGCCGGATTTAATTCCGGGGCTTCAGGGGTTTGACGATTTCTTTCAAGGAAACCATGTAAACAAGAATATTCTCGATAAGAATCTCACGATTTTTGAAAATTATCTGTTGGATAATCTTTCAACCTACGGAGAATCGCTCAATCATAATAAGGAAAATCAAGCATTAGCCTCGACTCTGCAAAACCTGATTCTCGAATTGCACACGGTTCCGTTGGAGCGGTTGAATGCGAAAATTGTCGGTGACATAGTGGAATCGAAACTTCCCAAACACATCAAGGAGGCATTTAAAAATCTAAAATGCTCCGCTAATGCGAAGAATGCAAAAGAAGACGAAACATACTATTTAGAGAAAGCGGTCAGCTATGCGGATTGCATCAGCATCGGTGACATTCTTTACGTCCTTGGCAAAATCAGTGTCAAGACCCGCTGCAGGTATATTGCGTATTTGGTCGAAGTCATTCGTACTATGTGGAGTATTCGTATGACACGGGAATTCTATATGCATGATCCCCAAAAAGAACCTCAAAGGATAGTATCCAAACCTTTCCGCAGAACCGTTGGCGGATTGATTGTAGATGCCAACGCAACGACATTTACAAACATTTCGGAGAATGGTGATTGGTATGAGTCTCGCAAGGGTTACGAAGAGTATGATAAGCTATTTTTCGCATTCCAACGAAAAATAAAAAGCTCTTCTGCAAAAGAAAACAAGGATGCAAGAGAAGGCTCTCGGGAAAAGCAACCAACGGGTTCTTCTTTCGCATCTAGGAATCTTATTAAAGATTGTTTGTCCTATCGCAATCATAACGAGAAGGGGGAGCCATATTATCATTTTTCAAAAGGAGATACTGGTTCCGCAGTATGTCATTATTTGGCATATTACACAAATGCATTAGAGCCCGAGAATGCACGTGATGAAAAAATCGTCTATTTTCCCTTCTATTCTTTTGATTTTATGTATCGCTTTTATGAGGAGTTTCGCCGAGAGTGTCGGGAACTTAACTTCGACCAATTAAAGCTTGAACCCGAAGATGCTTTCGTAAAACTTGAATCGCAAAGGGCAACGGCAATGGACGAGTTGTTGAAAACGATTTGTATATATATTCCGCTTACAGCTTCACGGAAACAAATAAATCCATTAAAAAAGATACTTGATGCATTTTCCAAAGAAACTCCTAGACTAATTAAAGAATTAGAATCAGCGAGAGAAGGCATATTCGGGAAATGCTATGCCTACACAAGTGTAACATACTACATGCTTAATGGACTTAATGAGGACCGAGACAGTGTAGAAGATCTTAAGGAAGTGCTGCAGATTTTATCTCGCGTGAAATCCAACCAACAGCAATATAATGAGGCAAGAGCAGAAGGTTCTGCATTGTCCGAAGGTTCCAATCAAGCAATCGACACGAGGGATATGGCGAAGAAAACTTTTGATCAATCATTAAGTGCTGCGATTGAGGAAATCAAGAAAACAGATTATTACAAAAAAAAGATAGTGGGGGCTACTGAATGATTACAGAAGACACCCTTCGCGTTCTATTTCGCGACGTCCCTGCCTCTGCCGCTATTAACAGATGGCTGAAACTCGAAGCCCATAAGAATCTGGAGCCTCTCTGCATTGATTTTAACCGCGAGCTTGCCCAGACGGCCTTGATAAACCGAGCCAATCATTACTCGGTAGACGATGCCGAATATGCATTTCGCCATACTCAGGGATTCAAATTGGAACCGAGTATGGGGGGACTTAAACAATTTGGTGTTTTTGGCTTGCTAGCTCATGCAGTGAGGGAGATACTAACAACGGACGCAGAAAACGAATGTCTGTGCAAATCTGGGGCGTTATTGGACTTTCGTCGGTTGGCACACCCAATTGGTCCTATGATTTTCGTTGCCGCATTTTTGGCCCACAGAGATATCGTTTATCCGTTCCGACGCAGTACATTTTCCTGGAATCCTATTGTAAGAAGTGATAATGATCAGCTACAGCGTGTATTGGATCATGGTATGGCGGAGAACCACTTCCACATTGGCGGTTCAACGGATGCCTCAATCTTCCAATGGATATGCTTAATGAACCACATCAGCGGAAATAGGCGTAAGGATTTTCGCAAAATGAATTTGGATTCACAACCGCTAGATTCGCATCCCTCCTATGAATCTCTGTTTCCACTGGTTATCAAGGCGGCGTACATTCGTTATTTTCTTTATTGTAAGCTACAAGGATTATCCGCCTTTGAAAGTGATCCATTCTCGGATAATGAGCAAATTTCCAAGTATATGGGTTTGCCTTTGGAGGATTGCGAGCAATATACTCGTGATTTGGATAATTACACCTACGCGCTCCGATCTCTTTGCCAAGATGGTGCGGACAAGCAAACTTTCGTGGTTGATTACGCGCTCCACGGAGAACCGCTCCCCCCTTTGGACGATAACGACCTATCCCAAACTCGCAATCGTGCTTTGCGCAACTATGAACGAAGACTATACCGCCCCCTTGCAGGTGAACAGCGGTTCCTGTACGGTTTGTTTCAAGCGATTTACCGACAAGATCCAGCAATAATCCCCTATTTAGATCTTGCATATGCCTATCTTTTGATTTATTGCAGATTTAGATCCGAGCTCGTACAGGTTAACGAACGTGTGGGATTCAAAAATTTCTTGCAGTATCAGGATAGGAAAGAATATTTCACGGCACGCCAAACGGAATACGACGCTCTTCGCTGTCGGGTCGCACAACAAGCTGTTACCACTAATCCGCAGGTTGTTGCCTTTGAGGGACGTATGTGTCCTTCAAACACGCCAGAAAAGCTTCGGGATAAAATAAGGCTTATGTTGTTTCACGCAACAAATACAGAATACTATTCTTCCTATGTCCATAGCCTGATGTCCACCTCCCACGAAAATATCACTCAATCTATAGAGAATTTGGAGCGGGAAAAAAGAGAGTTGCTCTCACACAGATTTGCTATTCCTTCAGACCTGGAGTTGGCTATCAAAACCCTTCAAAGTGCCCAGCAAAAACTCAGTTATATTCTTCACTTTCCCAAAAGAGCACAACTCATTAAGGAACCCGAGAACTATCCAGAAGGGGAAGCTGAATTATTTGAACTTACTCACCCCAGAGACTCTGAAATGCGCGCGGAGGTTGAAAAGCAAGCAAACGCAATTATACATGCACGCTCAAAATATCCACAGATCATGTCCTGGGTTACCGCTATTGATGCTTGCTCCAGCGAGATCGATTGCAGACCAGAGGTTTTCGCTCCGCAATTTCGACGAATGACCCAAAGTTTTTTGACCCGCGGACAGCCATATGACGAGTCATGTTACGTCCCACCATTGAGGATCACCTACCACGCCGGAGAGGATTTTTTGGATCCTATCGACGGTCTTCGTGCCATAGATGAAGCAATTGAATTTCTGGAAATGAAGCCTGGGGACCGTCTTGGCCATGCACTAGCTCTTGGTATAGACTGTGAGGCATGGTATGCATTTAAGGGAAATTCTGTTTTGCTACAGAAGCAAGCGCTTTTGGATAACCTTGTATGGCTATATGGAAATATGCTCAAATACAACATTCCCGATACCGAGGTGGAAACACATGTGCGAAAATGGTTCAAAAAGCTATTCAAGAGCATTTACGTGGACAATTTGAGTCAGAATAAAGACGGAAGCATCTTGTATAACATTGACATTGAGGATTATTTTTCCAGTATGGCTCTTCGTGGAAACGACCCTCTCGCTTATGTACATAATCCCGACGGAAGTCAAGCGGAGAAAATGCGTTTCAAGGATGATCTTGATGCTACCGAAGATGAGACATGGCGTCTTAGAGATAAAGCAGGTCGGGGATATGACACCATATCTAATATGCTATATCACTGCTACCATTGGAATTCGGCTATGAAGCAAGAATCCGCCCAAACAATTGAATATAAGGTTCCCCAATGCATCGTAAGGGCGGTAACCCGCATACAAGAAAAAATGCAGTATCATATTGCTCTTTGTGGCATTGGGATCGAATGCAACCCGTCCTCGAACTATTTAATCGGAACCTTCCGGGATTATTTGAAGCACCCCATTTTCCGATTTGATAACCAATACTTGTATCCCATTTCGCACCCTAACGGACAAAAAGACAATCCTCACATCAAAGCCTCCATCAATACGGATGATTTGGGCATTTTTGATACATCGCTGGAAAACGAATATGCGTTGATGGCATCCGCACTTCACGCTAACAATCAGTTTTGTCGTCCCGAGGAAAGGATTCTTCCCCAACAGATTTATGAATGGCTTGACCACATTCGACAAAACGGATGCGAACAAAATTTTAAGATCAAATAAAAACACCCCTTTGCGAAGTTGCACAAGTCCGTTTTTAACGGACTTGTGCACTTCGACAAGGGGCGTTTTCATTCGTTGGTATCGCGGTCGATATAATACTTTTTGTAGTAGGGCAGGTTCAAAAGCAGAAGCATGATGCCGAAATCCTTTTTCGCTGTTTCAAACGAATAGTCATCTTGTTCAAAGTCCGACTTGTCATAAAGTGATATAAAATCCTTCCAAAAGGAACAGGGAGTTTTCGGATCGTTGCCCATGATTCTTTGCAGGAATTCGTCTTCCTCCGCCCATATAGCTGTTAGCTTTCTTAAATCGGAATCGCATGATTCAATGATCTTTCTTTCTTTTTCATATTCTTCAAGATAATCCATAAGATTCATATATTCTTGCTCAAGAGAGGGATAGGATTTTGCTTGATCTTCAATTTCTTTTCGGATTCTGTCGGGGTCATCTGAGTCCTTTGATATCCAGTGTGTCATAAAGCCAAAGCGCAAAATGGAATCAATAGCCGCTTCCTCGGCAGAAAGCGATGACCAATCGGTTTCGTTGGCCATAAGCCGTATATATTCTGATAAACCCATCAAATCATTTTTGCTATTTGCTACATTTAACAACTTGATCATGGAGATGTCTGAACGCACCTCTCTAAAAAAGAAGGTATAACTCAAGAGACGTTCAATTTGTTCAGATTTGCTTGGAAAATCTTTACTGTCGACATAAAAGCCTTGGTTATTTAAATATTGCTCAATGTCTACCCTGTTCAAAACAACTCGCATAATTGTTATAAAAGACATTGAATCCTGAAAAAGGTCTGATTCATCTCCCAATCGGTTATAGTGGTAATATAAAAATTCTACAAGTTTCTTTACATCTTTATCATTTACATTCTTCGATAAGATCCAGCATCCGAACAATTTCAGTATGAGATGATTCCTTGCTTTACGAGTATCGGTTTGTACATAGTGAAAAAATTCGTGTAATAACTGTCGAAGATACCCACTGAATCGATATTTCAAACATGTTGGAATACAAAGAAAAGTATAGGCGAATTGAGGGGAATACTGTATGGGAGACACTGTATTTAAGGTAGAGTAGCTTTTGCCATCCTCGTCAATTGTAGGGTATATGCCCATGAAATCATCAAATTTTTCCGTGTTGGGTTCGAAGCATTTGGGATAGAATGCAAGTTCTAGCAAAAACATCGTGAAGTTCAGTACTGCCCAAATCAGGTTTTTGCATGAAGGAGTGGAAGCTTGTTCCATAAAACGGTTTGCAAAACTTTTCAACAAGGAAAACCTTGTGTCACGAACGGTTTTTACATCATATTCTTCAAAACAGTTGATTTCTCCTGAACTTTTCAGAAACCGCAAAGCTGTTTCGCTTCGTTCTGTGTTAGCCAAAAGCCATGCGAAAGCGATTCCTTCGTCTTGACGTTCAGGAATATCGACCTCCAAATCAAGCGCTTTATCAATGAGATTTAAATATTCGCAATGATGATTATTATATCTGAGAAAACTTTCGTTACGCTCAAGCATATTTTTCAAATTGGTAATGCTAGACAATGACTCAAAACTCTGTTCTTTGGGTGAAATCTCTGGCGTTTCCGCTAGAACGTTCCCTTGTACTCCCTCTTGTGCTAAAAGCACATAGCAACAAGCTGATATATCACAAAAAAGCCAAGCACCTTTAGGTTGTGCCTCATTTGACTTCTGGCATTGTTCAGCGCAGTACCGAAGCAGTTGCATTTCCAGACGCACTAAAAAACTATGAACTTTACTTGTCTCCTTATTGATCTTGTCATAAAATGAAGGCGAGCATATTGGACTGATAGGCTGTATGTCAGCAATTATATATTGTTGGCTATCCTGCGTGGCTACGGGTTCGTGGAATGTGGGTCCCCAATAAACCAATATGTGTGACTGTCCGTCAAAAGCGGGGACACTTGTATCGTGATTCCGCCATTTCCGAAGCATTGCGTATTTCCCTACTTTCAATTGAGGGCTTACCATTTCGAATATTTGGTTAAATTCTACAGCGTGATTATGAAACATGGTCCCTCCTTGCAAGCAAAAAAATCCCGAATACCTTCGGGTATTCAGGATTTTCAATATCTATTGCGTCTGCGTCGACGGGCGAATGAGTTATCATACACATACTCATAATAATCTGCACGCAACTCTCGACCATCTTGACAATACCCTATACGATATAACCGAGCATCATCTATGGTATCCGCTATAAGGACGGCTTGCTTGCACTCTTTAGAAGATCTTGCAAACGTTTTAGAAACGCGAGCTACCCTTTTTTGCGAATATGTTAACCTATTATACGAACTCATCGTTTCTCCCCTCCTTCAAAACATAAATACCCTAGATGAAGAAATGTCAAACTGACAATTTCTCTAAGATATTACGTTTAAACATTATACCACATATGAACCAATTTGTCAAGTCCTTTTAGGCAAAAAGTACAAGCGCAAAATGCACAAGTTTTTTGCCACAAATCAGCTAATTTTTATACACAATGGCCAGAAAGTTTCTTGGATGGTAGAAGGCATTTACCATTTATATTCTACCATATTCTATATAATTTGTCAATAGAATTTAACATTTTTTCTGTATTCTTTGTTAAGAAAACCAAATAATTGGATATAACATCTATATATTTCGTATCGGTAAAACATAGTTTGCGCAGCCCATAGTATTATATACGTTTTTTTTTGCGCCAATTTTAATGGAACTTTTTGGCAGCAAGGTTATATTTAAACTAAGTTTTTTCTTTCTACATTAACATCATATGTAGATTGACTTTAATTTGATAATACAAGAAAACACAAAAAAGTACATGAATTTCCAAAGTGAATTCTAAAACATAATTCACTTGGAATTTTCACTCAAAAGAATTGCAGTGATTGTTTATAATAACCAGTATATATGCACAACCACCTCTCTTGACAAAATGAGCATCTTGTGGTATAATACAGATGTAGTTGATTTTTGTGCGCCATCCGAAAGGACACCCGTAAGTTTTTAACTTGCAATGCACACGTGGTTATTTTTGTATGCAGTCAGTATGACTCTGCCCTGTTTCTTACTATGGGCTAATACTGGCTATTTTTATATTTTTAGGGCTTTTTTGCCCACAAAGCGAGAATGAATTTGGTTTACGATACACCGTAAACACCACTGCCGATCTTTGGCTTGGAGGTTCATTCTCGCTTTTTTTATTTTGTCCAACAGCCGTATGGCTCTGGTAATAAATAATGAAAGGTGGTTCAGAAAAGAATGAACAACAAACACAAGCGGCGTTTTCACAAAAAGAGTAACGCCAAGATCAAGCAGCAGATTCTAAGAAAGGAGCTGAAGAAAGAAACGAAGTATCCCCTGCGGACGGAGTACAGACAGGCTGTGTTCCTGAAGCAATGCAGAAAGCGAGGTGCATAAAGTGCCTGACACTGCAACACAAAGCTACAAGCCGCAAGTGCTTGTAGACACAAAGGACTTGCCGGAGAGCGATTGGCTGGAATACCGAAGACGAGGTATCGGTGGCAGTGATGCCGCATCGATTCTCGGTGTGTCGCCGTTCAAAACAGCGCGGGACTTGTATTACGATAAACTTAAAATCGTAACCTTCGAGGATCCCGAGGAAAACTGGGTACAAAAGAAGATGGGACATTTGCTTGAGGATTTGGTAGCCGAGATCTTCCACGTGAGGACGGGCTTTCACATCTATCAGGTAAAAAAGATGTTCTATCATCCGCAATATCCGTTTATGCTTGCTGACGTCGATTACTTCATTACCCTGCCAAACGGTGAAACGGCAATACTGGAGATCAAGACCACAAACCACAACGCAACAGACCATTGGTGGCGTGACGGTGAGGAGGTCGTTCCGGTCAACTACGAGATCCAAGGACGGCATTATATGGCGGTCATCAACGTAGATCACGTTTATTTCTGTTGTCTTTACGGCAATAGCGAAAACGAAACGATCATCCGTCATATCACGCGCGATAAGGATTACGAGGAAGAATTGATTGCTATCGAGTACGACTATTGGCACAATCACATTCTTTCAAGAATTCCCCCTCCCTATTTAGAGGACGGCGACTTGATTTTAGAGAGCGTGAAAAACCATTTCGGCACAGCGGATCCCAACGCTGCCGCTATTGAGCTTAGCTTCGCAAACGTCAACGGAGCCATGCGTTTTCTCGAACTCAAGGAGCAGAAATCGGCACTCAATGCTGAAATCACTCGTATTGATAACGAGATGAAACGGTTGCAGGGGCGGATCGTGGATGAAATGGGACGGTGTTGTACGGCGACATACAGCCGAGACGGAACCGATTATACCATCACCTACAATCCCTCAAAGAAGCCGGGTATCAGCAAAGAGGACTTGTTCAGATTGCAGATGCAGTACCCCGACGTTTACGAGCAGTTTGTAACCGTATCGGAATCAAGGAGATTCTACGTTAAGAAATCGGCGGCGAAGGCTGCCTAATCACAAGAAAGGAAACCATTATGAAAACAAACGAAACCACAGGAGGTGAGGATAATGAGCTACACCGGGGTGTATGACAAGACGATTTACTACAATCCCGTGAGCAAATACTGTGTGATCAGTGTTAAGACCAACGACCAAAGCATTCCTCAAAAGGCACGTAGCGCATTTCAGCACCGTGACCGACTGATACGCTTTACAGCAGTTGGCTACGAGCTGCCCCAGACCGATAGAGTCAGTATGATTCTAAACGGCGAGTGGCAGAACGGCAAATACGGACCGCAGTTGCAGGTTGAGTCCTGTGAAGAGATCGTTCCGCAGACGAAGGACGGTGTACGAGGCTACCTTTCCTCTCGCCTTATCAAAGGCGTTGGAGAAAAGACGGCTGACCTCATCGTTGAACGCTTCGGGGCTGACGCTCTTCAAATCTTGGAAAAGCAACCTGAACGCTTGCTGGAGATACGAGGTATTACGCCCTCAAAGCTTGAAGAAATCAAAGCTTCCTATGACGAGAGCAGATGCCTTCGCGGTCTTATGATCCTACTCTCCCCCTTCAACGTAACGCCGGCAACGGCAACAAAGATCTATGAGCATTTCGGAGCAAAGAGCGTAGAGATTCTTCAAAACAATCCCTTTGAGCTGTGTCAGATATCGGGCTTCGGTTTTAAGCGAGTGGACGCTATCGTTCGTAAGGGCGATTGCACGCTCAACGATCCGATGAGAATTCACGGCGCGATATACGCCGCCCTCGATACGGGACGCAACGAGAACGGGCATTTGTATTTGGAGCTTGAAGCTCTGCTCAAGGAAAGCAACCGACTCCTTAATGACCGTCTTGCAAGTGATCAAGTTCGCGTAACCAATGAGGAAATCGTGGCAGTGCTTGAACAGATGGTACTCAAGGGTGAAGTTGTCAGCAACAAGAACCGAGTGTACCAAACAACAAGCTTCGTTCAGGAGGATGAAACGGCAGTAAATATCGCAAAGATGTTAGGCGCTCCCCCTGCCCCCGTTGACATTACGGCAATTCTTGAAAGTATTCGTCAGAACCTCGGAATCGCTCTTTCGCAAAGACAGAGTGAGGCAGTCTATATGGCGTTCCAAAGCAATCTTTCTATTATCACGGGTTCTCCCGGTACGGGTAAGACCACCGTTCTTCGAGCAATTATCGAGGTCTTTGGTCGTTTATATCCGTCAAGAAAGATCATGCTTGCGGCACCCACGGGACGCGCGAGCAGACGAATGGCTGAAAGTACGGGCAGAAACGATGCGAAAACGCTTCACAGTCTTTTGGGACTTCTCGGAGACAGCGGCTACGTCAAGGACAAAAAGAAAGAACCGCTTGACGCGGATCTGATCATCGTGGACGAGAGCTCTATGATCGATATGTGGCTTGCCAACCATTTCTTCTCCCGTATCAGACCAGGGACAAAGGTTATCTTGGTAGGCGACGTAGATCAGCTTCAGAGCGTAGGTGCGGGAGACGTTTTCCGTGAGCTTATTAACTGCGGCAGAATTCCCGTAACCGTTCTTAACGAGATCTTCCGTCAGAAAGCGGACAGCCTTATCGCACACAACGCGAAAGCCATCAACGAGGATAGCACCAATCTGTATTACGGTGACGATTTCCTATTTCTGAAATGCAAAACGCAGGAAGAAGCAGCGGATATTATCTGCAACCAATACTGTGACCTTGTAAAGAAATTCGGAATTGAAAAGGTGCAGATCCTCTCTCCCTTCCGCAGTGAGGGGCTGGCAGCGGTGGAACAGCTCAACAGAACCATTCGTGAGCTTGTCAATCCTCCCGAGGACGAGGACATTCCCGACCTCAAGATCGGCAACCGCTATTTCAGAGTGGGCGACAAGGTAATGCAGAACAAGAACAATGCAAAAGCGTCCAACGGCGATATTGGCTTTATCCGTAAAATCGGAGTGGACGACAAGAATGAAATGAAGGTAACGATAGACTTCGGCACCGACCGAATTGTGGAATACGGTATGGAGGATATGGGCAATATTGAAATTGCTTATGCTACTACCATCCATAAGGCACAGGGCTCGGAATATGACGTCGTTATCATTCCCGTTATCCGAAGTCACGCTATTATGCTGAGGCGTAATCTCGTCTATACGGCGATTACCCGTGCAAAGCGTCGCGTGATCCTCGTGGGAGAAAAAGGTATGCTGTTTATGGCGATACATAAGAATGACACGGGTGTGAGAAACACCTTGCTCGGCGAGCGTATAAACAAATACGTTACTGCTTACGAGACCGAGAACAATCAACTGAAAAAAGTAGGTTAAATGAGTTATTTTTGCAGAATATGCGGAAATGGCTCGTATTTTATTTATGAGAGGAGATTTAGAAAATGAATGAAACAAAAACCATGTATCACGCAGTTCCCGTTGTGTCCGAGCTCAATCGCGTAAAGGGCTTCGACCCCACAAGATTCCTTCGCAAGACCAAGGAAGGTCCCAAGCTTGATCTGAGCGTTAAGAAGCTCTGGTTCCGTATGAAGTATCCCAACGGCAGAATTAAGCTTTCTGCTCTCAAGATCACCGATCAGCTCGCTATCATTGAGGCGAGGGTGTATTTTGACAAGAACGATACCAATCACGTATCAAGCTTCACGGCTCAAACCTACAAGGACACTACTCCCGGAGGACTCTACGTTGAAATGGCACAGCACAACGCCGTTGACGAAGCACTTTCGTCAGCAGGATTCGGTATTCAATTCGTGCCTGCCAATGAGTCGAGAAGACCTTTGGTATCCGAAGATGAGATGCCGAAAACGGATGCAAAGCCCGTGGAGGAAATACCTGCGGTTAAGGTTGAAGTACCGCCCGAGAGAAAGGTTGAGCCTGCCCCCGAGGTAGCTGAGCATATTGCAGAGCCTATTATAACCGAAACGGTTGTAGAAGAGCCTGTTGTTGAACAGCTTGCAATTCCAATAGAAGAAGCTACAATCACTCCACTTCCCGAAGCAGTTAAAGAGGCATCTGTTGCGGAAGAAAATCCCGCACCTGCGGTTGTCCCCCCTGCGCCTTCGGTTGTTGTGCCCGTACAGGAAGTAACGGAGATCCGTGAGGATGATAATGCTCTTCCCTACAACAACAGTATGTCGGTTGAAGAAATCTGCGCTTTGATGACCATTGAAGAAGCGAGAAACTATGTTATTCCTGTTGGAACCTGCAAGGGTTGGACAATGGATCAGGTCGTTGACAGACGCCCTATATCTCTGAAATGGTATCTTACCGCATATAACGGAGAGGATAATATTCTCCGTGCAGCAGCTTCTATTATGTCGAAGCTTAATGAAACAAAAGCGGCTTAAAGACACAAAATAAAATCCACCCTTGAAAGGAGTGTTTCGAATGAATAAATCGCACGATTTCCCGTTTGGCATTCAGGACGTTGCCGAGCTTTTGCATTTGCGGATGCGCCGTCCACACGCAACAGGCGGTTATTACGACTGCCCCATTTGCGGTGATAAACGAGGAAAAATGAGCATCAGTACGGAAAAGGATTCATGGCGCTGTAATTACTGCGGTGAGCACGGCGGTATGCTTTCTCTTTACGCAAGGATAAATAATATCAGTAATTCCGAAGCCTATCGGGAAATCTGCGAAAGTCTGCAAAACGGTGAGTTTGATACTCAACGTTATGAACCGACATCTCCTGCTCCCCGTGAGCAGGAGTATGCGGTACAATCGCAACTCGCGGACATACGCACGATACACCAGACCTTCTCCATGATGCTGAATATGCTGACCTTATCCAAGGAGCATAGACGTCATCTGAACGAGGTTCGAGGACTTACCAACGAGCAGATCGACAAGCTTCAGTACCGAAGCACGCCTCCCTTTTACTCTTGTAAAAAATTTGCGAGGGTACTTCGAGAAAAAGGCTGTACACTTGAGGGTGTCCCGGGCTTCTATATGAAAGACGGAGAGTGGACGGTCAAGTTCTATTCCAAAACGGCGGGGATACTCATTCCTGTGCGTGGAATTGACGGACTGATACGCGGTATGCAGATACGACTGGACATTCCCATCAAGGACGAAGGTGCTGACGCTGATAAAAGCGGAACAAAGTACATATGGCTATCCTCAGCCGGTAAGGAAATGGGTGTAAGTTCAGGTTCTCCCGTACATTTTGTTGGAGATCCATTTGCTCGCGCTGTCTATCTTACCGAGGGTTTTCTCAAAGCAGACGTTGCACACTTCCTGATGAATCGCTCGTTTATTGCGATTGCGGGAGTCAATAACACGGCTCAGCTTGAGCTGATGTTCACTCTGCTCAAGGAGAACGGCACAGAGATCATTGTTGAAGCCGCTGATATGGACAAGTTCCGTAATGAAAACGTGGATAGAGGTGTTTCCAATATCTATCTGATAGCAAAGAAATGCGGATTAGAGCTACGTCGCCTTACGTGGAATCCCAACTATAAGGGTATCGACGATTGGCAGCTCGCCCTAAAAAGACAACAGACCGGAAAGGAGGTCGTAACAAGAATGAATTTTAAGAAACGATTTATCTACGGATTGTGCGATTTTGATGCGCTTGAAGATGAAATCAGTGCATGGCACGAGTCAAATGAGCACGAAGGAACGCTTGAGGAGCATCTTGGCTTTACTGCCGAGGAATTCTCCGCATACGGACAGGCAGATGATGAAACCTTTAAGAACGATCTGCTGACACAAAGACGCGAGCAAGGATATCGCATCTACCAGCTTGATTTCACAGACGGAAAGCCAAAGTCCTTCGCCTTTGAAGGAATCAAGGCACTTCACGAGGCAGGTTACAAACAACCGCCCGCTGCGGAGTACGCTTTGGTACATGAAGGAGTGCAGTTCTGCTTTACCGATGATACCGCAAAGGTCTGCCTGGAGCTGATCTTTAACAAGTTCAATGACAGTATACCCGAGGGGTATGGAGGCAGACATACGGCTCCGTCCGATGTATTTGAGCTTTACGATGAAAACGGCAGGAGGTATTTTTACCGTGACAAGGATGGTTTTTGCGAGGTGAAGTTCTCACCTATGCTCGCCAAGAAAAGAATGAAATAAGGCATTTTGCCTAAAAACAAAAAAGGGATACGAACGAGAATTACTCTGCGTATCCCTATCTTTATTTAATTCAAACAAGGAAGGTATTTATATTATGAAAACTAGTGATATTTGCGGATTGGTAATTGTTTCTCTTGTTCTCACTGTAATGGTCATTTTGTGTGTATTTGCATCTATAGATCCCCCCGAGATAGAAACAGAAGCAATTCCTATCATTCTTTTTGAAGATCCCGATGACATTGCGCAGAGCGACACGTTTGAAACCGAACCCGGTGCTTCTCCTCTTTCAGAAAAGCTTGACGGGATACAGACATTTAAGTTTCCGCAGGAATAATTAAAACCAAAATATAAATCAAAGGAGATATAAAGATGGGAGTTTTCTCAGAAATGGATATTGATAGACGTGCTGCGCAGTATACCGACACGGATAACGCAGACGAAATGGATCTTCGCGCAAAAGCCGAAGAAATATATGATGCACGCCAAGAGGCTGAAGCTGAAGCTGCGCAAGCAGCACTTGCCAAGCTAACCAAAGACGATGAGCCTGTGGAAGGTGCTCCGGCAGATGAAGCTCCTCCCGAAGATAACGAAGAACAAAAAAGAAAAGAACACGAAGAAGCCGAAGCCAAACGCAAAGCAGAATGGGAAGCAAAGAAAAAAGCCAAAGAGGAAGCAGAACTGTTTGCGTGGGAGAATGCGCTCGCTATGGATGATGCCGCACTTGCTGCAGCATCATCCAAACGTGTCGGAGACGATGCCGAGCGTCTGACCCGCCGTAATATGAAGCAATGTGTCACCGAAATGATACAGATATTCTGCTATGAGGATCTTGAGCTTGCAAAGCAGGTCATGCACCCTCGTAAGAATATGGTCAACTGCTTTCGTTACATTACCCGCAAGGCAAAGGAATTTGTTATGCAGGAGATTAAGGACAACGATATCAAGCCAAGTGCCGAAGGCTACGGCAGCGACGTCCCCGATGATCTCTGCTATCAGTGGGCAAAGGAATATTTCTTTGATATGGATGCCCCCGAGGATAAGGATCCGAACGAAGAAAAATTCGTTCCCAAGCCTTACACGGGAAAGACAGCACCCAAATCCTCAAAAAAATCTGAAAAAAAGGGATCAAAGCCCAAGAAGACAGAACCCACAAAGTCAACTTCCACCGCAAACGCTGAACAGCTTGATATGTTCTCTATGCTTGGAGGTGACATTGCATAATGGATAAAAGAGCCTTACGCAAAGAAGCGGTGCCGAATCGAAAGTTAAACCTGAAAAACGGTATTTTCTGTGCAGAGCAAATAAAGTACGTGGTATGTACTGCAATAAGAAATATTGCTCACAAGCGCACTCTTGTGTTGCATGTCTACGAAAAAGAAAAGGTGTCCGCCGGGGATTATACTCCCCGGTGGACAATGTTCCATACTAACGAAGATTATATCACATTATGCCACGAGGAAGGCAAAACCAAATGGCGCACCTGTATGTTTCAAAATCTCGGTCCATCTTGGGATTTTTCTTATAAATGTGCCTTTTATTCGGTTGCTGACGAGGGGCGCGTGATCAAATTCTTTAAAGAAAAAGATAAAAAAGGATTTAAATGTCTTGATGATTTTCAAGAGCAAATCACAAAAAACAGACGTCATGAAGCGGAAATCAAGAATCAAAAGACGATTATCGAGCAGATGAAAGGTATAAAGGCTCTGCCAAGAGACATTAACACCTTTATGTTCCTTGAAACACTTCCCCACTATGTCTTCTATGATTACCACAAGAGCAAAGCTCCAATGAAGGGATATTGTACGGCGTGCAAGAAAGAAGTTGAAGTCGTGGGCAAGAAAAACAACGATAAGGGCTTTTGTCCTAAATGCAAAAGATACGTTACCTTTAAGAGCCGCGGCAAACGTGGTTTTTTCCACGATCGCTCAACCGCTCAGGTCATACAAAGAACGGGCGAAAATGAAATCGCAGTCCGCTTTATAAAAGCGTATAACAGCTACTATAAATGCGACACATCAGACTTTCGTGTGTATGAAACGGCAAGGCTTTTGATACGTTGGGATGGCAACAAAATCGTGAAATGGGATAGATTTTATCATTCATATGCTCACGGTTCCCTGACACCTTGGTGTCGCGGCGACAGACCACATTTCAACCATTGGAATTATCACTTTGAAAACGACCTGTGCGGTTTCCTTTACCATAAGAACCTTGACAAGGAGCTTAAAGGTACGCCCTGGCAGTATTCAGCACTAAAGGAATACTACTATCAGGATCCTACGCCACTTTATATGCCGCATTATCTGCGTACTTACTCATCGTATCCAGTGCTTGAGTATCTCGTGAAGTTAGGATTAGTTCGACTTGCAACTTATATCGTATATGGGGATGCGGGCGGACATCATTATCACTCTTGGGAGCGTTTGATCAACGCAAACGGCAAAACAATCACTGAGGTGCTTGGTGTTGAGAAAAAGCATATTGCATTTCTTCGTCAAGTCGATCCGGGCATACAACAGTTTGAAATGATAAAAGAAATGCTGAAAGAAGGTGTAGTGCCTGATATGGAGTTGATGAAATGGTGTTCTCGATTCGAGGTCGGTCAAAGCGAATACCTCACAGTCCCACTACGGTTTATGACACCGTATAAGCTGATGAAATACGCTACTGAGCAGTATAATACCTATCGAAAAATTGCTTACAACAAAGGAATCTACTCCGGCGTATCTAACGTTCTTTCCGATTACAAGGATTATCTTCTTATGAGTGAAGCCCTTGAGCACGATATGAAAAGCAGCTTCGTTCTCTATCCAAGCAATCTAAAAGAGGCGCATGATCGCGTAAACGATATGTCAAAGGCAGAAACATCGGCAGCATATGACCGAAAGATCGGCAAAATGTTTAACGGTCTTATGGAAAGGTACAGCTTCAATAAGCTTGGCTTTACGGTCGTGCCGCCAACTTCGTCGAAAGATATTGCACGCGAGGGTGACAAGCTTCATCACTGTGTAGGTCGATATATCGGTTCAATGGTCAAGGAAGAATGCGTCATTCTCTTTATTCGAAAAACATCAGCACCGCAAAAACCGTACTGTACGGTCGAAATTAAGAAGGGCGATATTTCTCAAGCGAGAATACAAAATAATGACCCTCCACCTCCAAAGCTTCAGAAATTCATTGATCTTTGGAAACAGCAGGTTATATATGCCCCCGCGCATTTGGCGGCATAAGGAAGGAGTTTTATATGAAACAAATAGGAAATCTGGCAGTAGTTTGCGCAAGACAAAAAGATGTGCTGTTACAGCTTCATAACGGTGTGGTATCGGTTCACTACAGTGCAGGTCCAACAAGAGAAACTGCGATAGCAAGATGGGACGATGACGAAGCTATCCGAGCTATCGTCTATGAATTGAATTTCAGCAAAAGTGTCGAGGAAAGAAAGGAGCGTGACGCAGCGTGACGAATGAAAAAGAAAGAGCCAGAAGACAAGATATTTTGGCTATGGCTAAATGTGTAAGCCAAGCAAGGGCCGGGTGGGAGAAATACGACCTTTCGGATTTTTCCTTGGGCGACGTATCTCGGGAAGGCATGTTGAATGTTTCGATTGCAGCCAGTCTTTACGACATAGGCTATCGTATGATCCTTCCTGCTGACGTAACCGTTATCGTAGAAAACTGTCGTGTAACGGGAGTGTTCTCAAACAACGACAATATTGCCGCCGAGGTCATTGACCTTGATGTTCAGGATACCGAAGAGCTTGAACAGCTTACTGCATGTGCGGATAAAGTACGACAAACCCAGTATTCAGTCTGGTAAAAATTTGAGGGAGAGGACTTCTCTTCTCCCTCTCAATTCAAACGAAAGGAATAGAAAATGGAAGAATTAAAAAATGCCTTTTACGAGGTTATGTACAAGTATCAAAAATCCTTCTCAGAGGAAGGAGTTATGGAAAACCTCGTGCAATGGGCAGAGGCTAAATCGGAGCTTATGAATCTTTTAAGGCTTCATCCCGATTGGAACGAGGACGCAAAGGCTGTCGTAATTGAATTTAAAGAAGGTCGCGGTATAGAGCGTGACGTCGTTGATGAAATCACTTTTATGATGATGGAAATTGCCATAGATCAGGTTGCACCTCAAAGCTTTGACTACTTTCGTATTGCTTTTGAGGCAGCGGTTAGCGAATACAGCCATACCCTTTCAGAAGGTGCATTAGCTACTATCCGCGAACACGCACAAATCAAATGTGCAACAGGCGAAAAGACAAGTCGTATTATAGGTAAGATATGCCGAAAGTACGGTTTGGATCAGCACGAGCGATACAACAACATATTTGCTCAGCTCTCTGATGCTCTCAATCCCATTCAAATGCCAAGAACGGCGGTACTGTCGGTTCATCCCTGTGACTTTCTTGAAATGTCAAGCAAGAGCAACACATGGACTTCCTGCCACAATCTCAGTGACGGTTTGTATCAAGGAGGTACTCTGTCCTATATGATCGACCCCGTCAGTATGATTTTCTTTACGGTGGATCCCGATGTGACCGAATGCTTTTATAGAGCACCGAGAAGAACGAGGCAGATGTTCTTTTACAAGGATAGCTGTCTCTTCCAGTCAAGGCTCTACCCTAACGGCTCTGACGAGTTTGCCGAGCAAAACCGCTCGCTCGTTCATAAGATCCTTGCGACCTGTCTCGGTGTACCCAATCTTTGGGTACTGAAAACCAAGCGCGACGATCTTACTTGCATAGAATCTGCCGAGGAAAGCGCTCAGTATCCGGACTATGACTATCAAGGCAACCTTTCTTTTATCAAAGGAACTCCTGAAAAAGCAAAAATGATAATTGGGAAAAAGCCAATATGCGTTTGCTGTGGGCTTCCATTTAATGCACATCGAGGCATCAAATGCGGTTGTTCCGAAATGGTCGTATGTCAGGATTGTGGGCGAACTATCCCGAGACAGCAGACAAGGTATATTGAGGAGGCATTTCACTGTAACGCTTGCCTGCATATCTGTGGCTCCTGCGGTAGGATTTGTCGGGAAACAATGTATCCCGCTTACGATCGCAGGGGCAGATTGATAGAGGTATGCCCCGAGTGTTATAGCGCTTCTCAGGAACCCTGCTTTGCTTGCAGTGTACGGAACGTCTGCGCCATTATCGGCAATACGCTTTGCCACCACGCTGCAATTCACCCTGTCGGAACGGAGGTAACGTAAATGAACTATGACATAAAAGAATTCAAAAAAATAATCCAAATGGACCAGGCAACCCTAAAAGAATATCTTGATCTTTATCTGCAAGAAGAGGGGTATTGGACAGTTAACAAGAAAGGTTTTCTTTATGCTGAAGGCAACATCCCCGTACTTTTAGTGGCGCACCTTGATACAGTACATAACGAGAAAGCTGAGATAATCTGCTTTTCAGAGGAAATGCGGTACGTAATGTCGCCTCAAGGAATTGGCGGTGACGACCGATGCGGTGTTTATATGATACTGCAACTGATTCGAGACTTCAAGTGCCACATACTGTTTTGCGAGGATGAGGAATGTGGAGGTCGCGGTGCTAATAAATTTACGGTATCTAAGATAAAGCCGGAAGTTAATTACATTGTTGAAATGGACAGACGCGGGAGTAATGATGCTGTGTTCTACCGCTGCGACAATCCCGAGTTCACTGACTTTGTTCTCGGTTTTGGTTTTCAAGAGAATCAGGGAAGCTTTAGTGATATTTCGGTGATTGCTCCCTACCTCAATACTGCGGCGGTCAATATCAGCGCAGGATATCATAACGAGCATCGGGTACACGAGTACATTGATATGCTCGCTGTTGAAAACAACATTCGCCGAATAGGTGAAATGATTATGGCTGACAGCGAGCATTTCGAGTATGTCAAGCGAACTCACGATGACCGACAGTTATCTATGTTTGGTGATTGGGGATGGGTGCCAATGGGGTTTTCTATCAGTACCGGCAAACGAAAAGCACTGATGTTGCTTCCTGATGGAAGTCACCTCATTACCAACGGGTGTGAGATTGAAGGAGGGTCAAGATACTATATAGATCGTGAAAACAACGTATATATCTATCTTTCCGAAATTGACGCCGCTATTGAATCCGAGCACACCTTTGCTTGCGATGACAATGGTGAGCAAATTCCCTTCAGCGCGGCGCTTGCTAAAAGAATATCCGTTATTACAATGGAAGAAGCGGTTGAAAAACTTGCTTCAATACGTATATAATTCAGGCGGGGGGATCAAATTGATGCCCCCGCTTTTCTCATTTACATTTCAAATTTATCGATGCAACGAATAAATCTTAAACATAACTCCTGATACAAATCTTCGTCAAACGCTCCGTCAACAATCGCTTCTTTTGATAGTAAAGGCTTGTATAACTCTAACAGTTGCTCCTGAGCACTGTTTTCTCCTCGCTTAGCTCTGATAATCAACTCCTTAAATTCCATATATCAATTTCCTCCAAATATCAATTTCCTCCAAGTATATTTCTAAGTTTAGCGGTTGTGCGATAATAGATTGCGGCAACGCCCTTGTATTTCAGTCCGAGCTTGCCCGCAATTTCTTCAAAGCTTTTTTCCTCAAGTACTCTGGCAATTAAAACATAGCGCTCACGTTCGTCGAGTTGTTGCAATGCGTATGCCAAAGAATCGGTGTCACATAATTCTGTTACGAAATCATTGCTATCTGCAATTGAAGCAAATTTTTCATCATCCATTTCATATGTATGTTGTGCCCTGCTTTTTTCTTTTCTAAGATAGTCAATGCGAGCCCTACTCATAGACGTAGTGATTAATGCTGTAAAACGGTTTTGTAATTTTTCTTGCTCTGTAAAGCCATTATTTCTGTTAATCATTGTTTCCTCCAAGTTATAATTTTGAAATGTTATTTTTGATTTCAAAATCATTCGATGGAGGACCGCGAATGGCACTGATTATTATTGTTGTTATTGCGGCGCTATATGTTAAGCGTTTTTCTTTCATTTGGAGTCCTTTCTCCAAGGGGGGCTCCAAACAAAAAATGCGGAGCCAATAGGTTGCATTAAAAATGCAACTTATCGACCCCGCTTGGTCCTTCATTGATGCCACTTCATCAATTGGTTTCTATATTCAATTTATTGTAGTGAAATCTGATGCAACGTTTTTCTTCACCGAAAGTATTTTAAGCTCACCTTTTACTTTCTTAATCTCCGCATCAAATCCGGCGTTTGTTATGTTTTGAATAATCCTATATACTCTGCAAGCTTCTGCCATTTCTACTGTTTTCTGTATATCCGTTTCATGTTGACAGCAATAGCAAGTATTATATTTTTCCATAAAATCCTCCTATAAAACAAAATAACCGGGAAAGCCTGCGGTCATATTAATCCGCAGAACTCTCCCGGCTCAACTCACTTGGTTTAGCTCGTATTGAGTTATCATTAAATTATCATCGTATACGGTGAGAATCTCACGCGGATTCTCTACTCATCGGTACGATTCGTCATAGTGCTTTCTTTGCAATGTCTGATAAACTAATGAAAGAAATACATCCAGTGTCATTACTTCATAAATTTGAGTTTTCGGCTTCTTGAACTTCAAGAAAACCACTCCATCCTCCGCATAAACCTCTGTAATAGCTATATGCGCTTCCGGAGTATAAACCATATAGTTTTCCATACTTACCTCTCTTTACTTGGTAACATTTACTTATCACTCGAACTCGTCACACACGGGTGCGTGTATAACATAATCAACAACCCCGAATATGGACCAATCGGATTCTGGATAAACGTCATACTTACGTTTTCCGATCTCATTCACCTCGTCATTGGCAGCCCTCAAATAATATTTACCATTCTTCTCAGCAAGAATCTTACAGGTACTTTCGCCATCATCGAGCATCGCTATAACCGTGTCACCAAGCTTTGCTGTGGGTTGTTTCCTTACAACGAGAAGATCTCCGTCAAAGATTCCTCTCTTAATCATGCTGGGACCGGTTGCGTGCAGAATGATATGATCAGCGCATCCAAATATAGCATCAGGGAGAGCAACTGTTGCCTCAATATCCTCTATTGCGGGAGAAGGCTGTCCACACGGCACAGCGCCACAAATAAAGCAATTGTGCTTATCCTCAACAGACAAACGATTTGGGAGTTTGATACTGCTCCAACCGCCCTCGTTTGACGACTCAATCAGGTGGCGTTTTTTAAGTCGTGCAACATCGGCTGCAACGGTACCAAGTGACGTATATCCGCACTCCTTCTGTATCTGTCTGTATGTCGGTGTTTGGCTGTTCTCCTTCTGATATTCCAAAATATACTTAAGCGTTTTTTGAAGTCTGTCTTCATTCACGTTACGCATTTGGATTCACCTCCGTTTGCTGAACATTAAGTTCATTTATATTATACAATAAGCAACTACCTTTGTCAATCGGGTTTTATAAAATGAGGTGCGGAACTTTTTCCGCACCTCATTGCTTTTTTCACTTATTTTGCGTAGATATTTACGGCATCCTGAAACTCCGATTTGACCCATTCGGGAACCAAAATCTCCATTTTCCCTCTTGATGCAAACACCCAACCGTAAAAGTTACCCGATAAATTGACATCCACGATGGCTTTGAAATGATCGTTATCTACGATCTCCGTCTTAACATCAATTCCGAACTTATCCACAATGCTGCCCATCAATTTGTTTTCACAAAGCAATTCCACCTCGCAGGTTTCACCGTTCATCATTGAGAACTCTCTCTCAAAGAAATTCGACATATCCAAATATTCACGAATATCTGTTCCCTGCTCGTCAATCATTTCAAGCTCGCACATACGATCCAAACGGAACTTTGAAAATCCTTCCTTGTCTTTGTATGCACCAACGACATAATACATATCGTTGTTCCAAACGAGAGCACATGGAGAAAGCATATACGTATATCCGTCATACCGCAAAACCTTTTCCTTGCTTGCGTTATATTCATAGTATTTGAACTTGATCTGTTTATTCTCGATAATGGCTTGGTGAATTTTGTCCACATATTCCATAATACCGACATTGTCCGTCTTAGCTCTGCTCTCGATATACAGGTGGCGTTTCAATATTTCACCTTTGTGAGAGCCAACAAGACCTGCGAGCTTTGAAATAAGTTCCAAGCTCTGCTCTTCAGAGATGAACCTACTCGATTGAACGGCATCTACAAGAAGCTTTACTTCGGCAAGGCTAAACGTGCGTTCCCGCATACAGTATTGATTTTGGGTACTGCGAACACATAGTATATCATAGCCCACTTCTTGAAGCTCTTTGATACAGTCGCTTATTGTCTCACGGTTTGCATCAAGATCATGCTGTCTAAGATACTCATTTATATTCGCAATCGTGACAAGGTGGTTTTCATCGGTTTGTTCTGTTAAATACTTCAGAACGAAAAGCGAACGCTTATTGTTTTTCATATTTATTTATGACCATTCCTTTCCGCTACGCTACAAGACACAAAAAGGCACGAAAAGCCTTGTGCCGTTACACAGCATTAAAAATTTTGTGTTAAAATATTGCTTGAGAAAACAGGTACACTACAGAGTACGTGGGGTGAGTGGGCGCAGCGAAAGCTGAACCGCATATTTATGTGTACCGATTGCTCTTTCAAGCACAAATTTGTGGGACTATGCATCCCGAAGACTTATCTTTGGAGAGACATACTACTCGTTTTTCAGTGAGCCGTCAGTCAATGTCTGTTTTCTCAAATACATACGAGAGGACGGTATTATGCTCAAAATCGTTTACCCCATTTGTTGTGGTTTAGATGTACACAAGGATTTTGTGTACGCTTGTATCGCTACAACTGTCAACGGAGTAACCACCTACAAAAGCCATCGCTTTTCAACCTTTACAAAAGGTCTCCGTGAGTTGCTATCTTGGCTTTTGCAAAACGACTGCAAAGATATTTGTATGGAATCCACGGAAAAGTATTGGATACCTGTTTACTATATCCTGGAATCTGACTGCAAAATCGTTTTGGCACACCCGAAATATGTCAAAGCAATTCGCGGTAAGAAACCCGACAAGAAAGATGCAAAATGGATTGCAGACATTTTCAAGCATGACCTTGTTTCAGGCAGCTTTATTTCTCCTGCGGACATTCGTCAGTTACGGGATTTGGTTCGTTACCACATAAAGCTCACCAACTTTACCACGGGAGAAAAGAACCGTGCGCAAAATTGCTTGACCGTTTCCAACCTAAAGCTCGACAGCGTATTTTCGGACGTTTTCTGCAAGGCTTCATCCAACATTATCGGTCACATCCTTGCAAATCCGTCGGAGAAGCTCTCTGACGTGTCCGCTTTCAGAACAAAACGTATGAAAGCAACCGATGAAGAAATTCTTGAAGCCGTTGACGGCGAATTTTGCCCCGAACAAGCCGAAAAGCTTCGTATTATCCGTGAGCATATGAGCAATCTGGATTTGTGCAAGTTGAATCTTCAGTCCCTCATTCTGTCCACCGCAGAAAAATACACTCCGGAAATTGATCTGCTTTGTACCGTTCCGGGTATCTCTACCTTTTCGGCAATATCTGTAATTGGCGAGATCGGCGTAGATATGTCTGTCTTTCAAACATCTAAGTACCTTTGTTCTTGGGCGGGACTTACACCTCAAAACGATCAAAGCGCGGGTAAGAAGAAAACTACTCGCATTAGTCGCGCTGGTGTTTACATCAAGCCCCTGTTAGTTCAATGTGCTTTAGCTGCTATTAAAAGCAAGAATAGCATCCCGAAATCTACAATCGCTATTGCGCATTAAAAAAGCGCAGAGGTCACAAAAAAGCCATTATTGCCATTGCCAGAACGTTGCTCACAGCTATCTACAACATTCTGAAAAAGAAAGAACCCTACAAAGCCGAGCTTTACGCTCACTCATACGACACTCCGCCGGAACATAGAGCTGTTTCCGTGGAGGAGGCTATCTTTATTCTGCAACGGCAAGGCTATATCGTGACGCCCTGCGCCACTTAAATTATACCACTTTTCTTACTGTTTGTAAATATCTTTTAAGACACTTTTTCGGGTGCCTTGCCTTTTTACGCCCTTTTTTACTCTCTCCTAATGGTTTTATTTTCAGACTTTATTTTCAGACTTACTCAACCGCTCCCGCATTTTTTCAGCAACTTCCATTTGAGACATAGGCCCACTATAACTTATGTCATACCGTTTCTCTATTGACCGCATTTCGTTCGCAAAAAGCATTGGGCATATTTACTTGTTTCAAACACAAACGCTTGCGTTTTTAGGTGGAAAAATTGATAAGTTCTTGATTTATCACCATATCAATCCCAATTCTGATGCTAAAATAATATTATATTTTTGAATACAAATATTTAACTTTTTTATTTGTGAATTAACATTACTAAAAACCAATATGCTATCCTTTGCTAAAAATATCGTATCCTTATATGATATATTTATTTTATTTTCCAAAAAACCCTAAAATATCTATTCCCATATTTTTCAGCTGACACCTCAAAAATATAGTTGACATTAGAAGGGCATTCCCAACATCTACTGCATTTGTTTTTCCCTACACTAATTTGATAATCAAAATCAATTAACACTTTACTAATACTTTTCCACTCCCTTTTTTCTTAAAGCATTATTATGATACCATATATTTTGTTCTTTGTCAATGCACAACTTCGCCGCCAGTGGGGACGATTTCCGCCGACTGCACTGTTCAACATAGTACGACAAGGGTGTTAAACTTCATACGACCAGTTTTTTCATTTTTGGGGCTATATTCAACGGATAGCAGAATGGGCAAATTAAACTAATGTGGATTTCAAGAACAACTTTCATTTTCGTATTCGAAAACTCTTTTTCTTGCCATCCTCACCAAGCAAGTCCTACCCACGATGCAAAATGGCCTGTATTTTTGAATTGCTTCATTTTATTTCCTGTCCCGGCTATGATTCCTTTCGCACTTCTTCTTGCAATGATCGGTCCACTAAAGAAACCTTGATCAGTCCGTCTCTCGGATTTGTTAAATACCAATCTCCTTACAAAATTCTCTGCTCCTTTATTTTATCATATTATACTCAATTTGTTTACCTTGTTTCATCATTGTGGTGATTAACGATAATGACCGTTTGTCTCCAATACCTAAATTGGAAGATTTGATTCAACCTCTTAGTGATATTTTAAGGGATACACAAAAAAGCAAACAAAAATCCTCGATTTGAGGCAAAAAAGTGAATATCAAAGAATGGCATGCAAAATTAGCGGTAAAATAGTTACAACCGAATAAGCAGCCTGAACGGCAAAACACCACGGAAGAAAAATCCGTGGTGTTTTGCTTTTCAATTGTGCACATGGCGCAAATAATTCATCGCTGTAAACAAAGAAAATTGATTTCTTGACGAAATGACACAGGTTAGATATATTAAAGTTTTTCGAGCCATTCCCAAGCAGATCATTTGTTGTATTAGGGACTGCCTAAAACAACTTTACAATTTTCAATCAATTTTCAAACCATATTCTGTTTGAATTGCTTTAACTGCAGGAATTCCTGCAAGTTCTGCATATTCACGGATCTTTATTTCGTGCTCTTCTGATATTTTCATACCCATTATTATCCGCGCGGGTCGAATGAACGGGATACTTTTCCCATGTGTCCAAAAATCTTGCGGAATATCCTCCGGTCCAAAATACCAAGAGCCAGCATCATAAATCAGTCGCCATTCGTTTTCATACCTCCAGTCTTTGAGTTTGTGTATAGCAAGATAATCCATAAACCCAAATTCCGCACGCATTTTTTGTAGTAGCCTATCAGTCATATCCGGCATTTTATCGACATAGTATACCGGAAACAACTTGTTTATTTGATAAATATTTTTTATGTCCTCCGTATTATATTCCAAGCATACTCCTGTGTGTCCATTGGTGTAGTGATGCCACATCGGCAGATTATTTGAAGTAGTTGTAAAACAAGCCAGTCGTACCATTTTTCTTGTCATATCACTTACATTAGAATTTATCTTTTCAAATTCTCCCATAATGACCCTTGATAATGCTTCTTTTGTCGAGTCAACCCTATCCTGGGGTACGCTTTTTTCAGCCACATAAGTGAGAAGATTATCGTACCAAGAATCGCTGTCAAACACGTTTGCGTAATCCACATCACTCATTTTATCCTTGAATAATTTAGTAAAATCCTCTTTATCCCTCATATATGCAGAGGGGTTAAAAGCTGCTAAATTAGATGTTACCTCGAAAGGATCGTTTAGTTCACTTGGATGCGACATGTACAATTCGCCTCGAACTATTTCCCCAAAGCGGTATTTAGCTATGCTATCATCGCTTAATGTCCGGTAACGATATAACCTTTTAGGTATATGTAGTCGTTTCAAAGACAGTGCTTTATCAAAGTCCCCCTCATCGCCGGACATATATAGCTCTAAGAACCCTGCTTTCCAGTCCTCCCCCATTTCCATATAATTGTCATTCGCCACATCGGAAGTTTTCATTGGATCAATCCTTTCTCACCGTAAGTTTTCGAAACAATCATTTGCATTGCCCGTATACATAGCTCACCTCAGATAAATAAACTAATTTGGAAGATATCGCAGGACAGTCAGATGGATTGAAGATAACATAGTTAGTTCCATCCTTAACGAGAGAACTCCTAAAGCAAAGACCATCATAGCCGAGATGCTCAATCAATGATGCGATAAATTGAGTTATAAAGTAATCTGAATTTTGCGTCTTATTTATTTTGGCGAAATCTCTTCTGATATCATCAAACAGAAAGTCCCTGCCGTTAACTACTGCAGTTGGTTCGAAATCGAAATTTACCAATCGCAGATCCCGAGCGGGCTTCAGTACAGCAACACTGATGGAGTCACGGATAAAAGGTCTTATTTCCGCGATAGCAGTATGCTCTTCCAGCGCAGCATACAAATAAGAAACCCCTTCAGGGTTACATCGTCCTGCGCTTGCTTTCCCTTTTTGGGGAGCAGAACTCCCTATCGCATCAAACCCTTGAAAACCAGATTCGATACGTTGTTTTATTTCCTTGGTCTGTTCGGAATTAACGAAACCCTCATATTTTTTCCAAAGTTCTGCAAGTTTAGCCGCGGGAACATCTCTTTTTTCAAGAGCTTTTATTTGCCTGGGTTCTGAATCAATTCTGCAATATGCATTCCATTCGTTCCACAATTTACTATCGCAATCTATCCTTGCACGGTAAATCGCTGTATCCTGTAGTAAGGTACATGCGTTGCGATTAAACTCAGACTCCAGCACTGGCAGGAGCGGATGCTCAAAGAAAAAACGATTATTTCTTTTCAAGCAGTCCTTAAAATACTCCCACATATAGTATTCGATGTTATACCAGCCTGGATGCGTATTGTTATTCCGAATATACTGCTCAATGACTTCTGTCCAATATGCGTCATCTGTAAATGCAGGAAAATTCATTTCAAAGTCCCCTCCGTTGTTTATCTGCGCAGTTAATAATTTATTATAGCATAAAAAGCGTTATTTTTCAACCGCCATAGAGTTGTTAAGTCAAAGAAATCCCGCCGAGAGTGACCAAACGGTTACTCTCGGCGGGGTTATCGCTATGGATAAAAGAACCCATTCAAGTGTTCTCAGCAGTTTTGGTTTGTCTTTGAGCAATTCGTTCACTCAAATAATCTTCGATACCACGCCATGTTCCAAAAATCTTAAAGTATTCGTTGATATCATCCTCGCCATATTGATCTTTATAGGCTTGCATGATCTTGATTTTGTTCATAGTATCTTTGGTAAATTCCTGCTCGTTCATGGTAGCATCTCCTTTGTAATTAAATGTATTTACTCGCCTGCAAATTGAACAGTTCGGCATATTTTCCGTTCTGCTTCAACAGTTCAAAATGCGAACCTTGTTCGATGATATGACCGTCACCGATAACGAGAATCTTATCGGCAAGAGTTGTATTGGAAAGACGGTGCGATATTGTAACCGAACTCTTGCCCTCACTCAAATGATAGAGTTGTTCAAAGATTCTATCCTCAGAAATTGGGTCAAGCGCGGCGGAGGGCTCATCGAGGATCATATATTCGCTATCCTTGAAGTACGCACGCGCAAGTCCAACGAGCTGCCATTGACCGCCCGAAAGGTCTTTGCCATTGTCTGCATAGTAACGCCCAAGAACGCTGTCATAGCCGTTCTCCCAATCCTTGATAACCTCGCTTGCGCCGCTGATGTCGCAAGCCTTTTTTAGTTTCTCATCATTGAAACGCTCGTCGAAGTCAGATAGCGCAATAATCTCGCGGAGAGGCAAACAGTAAGTAACGTAATCTTGGAATAGGACACCGAACACCTTGCGCACAGCGTAAATATCGTATTCCTTCAGATCTACTCCGTCAAGCTTGATGCATCCCTCCTCGGGATCGTAAAAGCGGAACATCAGCTTGATAATGGTGGATTTACCTGCACCGTTAAGTCCTATCAGACCAATTTTTTCATGTGGCTCAATGGTGAATGAGCAATCCTTCAGCACGTATTGCTCGGCATTGGGATAACGGAAGGAAACGTTGCAGAACTCAATCTTGGGATTATTCGACGGCTTCAGTGTTCCGCTCTTTTCCACCTCGGGCTCAATATCCATAAACTCTTGAAGCTCGATCAGACGGGTGTTATCGTTAAGGAATTTATTCACCTTATTCATCAACAGTTGGGATTGACTTCTCAATCGCGAAACCATACTGAGATTGTATTGCAGATCACCGATACCGATATGTTTGTATACGACATCGAACACCGATACCGTCAGCACCAAAAATTCGCTTGATACGTTCACGATCATAATCAGCGTATTTATAATGTTGTGCTTAATATCCTCTGTCTTATTGATTTTATAAAGTTTCTGCCATGTCTCCTTATACTTGCTGATAAAGTAAGAGCCGATATTATTCAGTTTCACTTCAAATTGAACGTTATCGTTGAAGAATACATCGCGGTAATAATCCTTTTTCCGGTTGTCGCGGAGCTGTTCTTTTTCCATTTGAAGCTTGCGCTCGGTACGCTTTTTATTGTAGAGCATAAACGGAATCAAAAGCACGAGAGTAACAAGTCCGAGCCACCATTTGTATGTGCAAACAATAATCAGCGTTGCAACCACGTTGATGAATGCAGAAATGATATCAAACACAAGCCAAGACATATTCATCATCGTAAGGAAGTTATTCCTTGCGTGTCTTACCTTATCGCCCATTTTGGCAGAATCAAAGAAGGACAGATCCATCCGCGAAGTCTTATCCATCATCACAGCGTCAATGTAAAACTTCAATTCGTCACTATATCGGTCTTGAACATAATTATCGAATTGGTCTATTAGGTAGGTTGCCAATTGCAACGCAAGATAGATAACCAAGCATACGAGTACGGTCTGTTTTCTGTTCCCAAAATCCACAATGCCATTGAGAACCTCTTTCCACAGCCATAGATTCACAAGCGGTATCAGCGTTGTGAACATTAAAATAATAAGCTTCATAGAGAAATAAAATTTTGATGCAAGGAAACAGGTTTTAATGCCGAACCAAACATTTTTGAAAAGCCCGGAAAAGAAAGTCTTTATCTTATTCATATCATTCCGCCTCCTTTACCGTGTATTTCTCGCGCTGGAGGTTATAGAGCTTGGCATACAGACCGTCAAGCGCAACAAGCTCGTCGTGAGTGCCTTGCTCTGTAATCTTTCCTCCGTCAAGCACAATGATTTTATTGGACATTCGGGCACTTGAAATGCGGTGGGAGATCATAATACCCGTTTTGCCATCGGATATGGATTCAAAGTTCTTAAATATTCGGTCTTCCGCTTCGGCATCAAGTGCGGCAGAAGGCTCGTCAAAGATGATAATGGGGGCGTTTTTGAAATAGGCGCGGGAAAGCGCGATCTTCTGCCATTGTCCTTTGGAAAGCTCTGTTCCTTTATCGGCAAATTGGCGAGTCATAAAGGAGTCAAGTCCGTTTTCAAGCTTTGGCTTTATATCCTCATATACACCGCTTTGCGTCAAAACGCTCTCAATTTCATCGCTGTTATCCATACGCTCAAGAGAAGACAGCGCGATATTTTCTCGCAAGGTCAGCGGGTACTGCACAAAGCTTTGGAACAGTGCCGAAAACAACTTCCGTACATCACGCATATCATAATCATACATTGGATAACCGTTGATCAGAATTTGCCCCGACTCAATTTCATAAAGCCCGAGCATCAGCTTAATGATCGTAGATTTTCCCGAACCGTTGATGCCGACAATTGACAGCTTATCACCTTTGTTGAGAGTAAAAGATACACCGGTAAGCACATATTTATCGGTATGTGGATACTTAAAGCATACATTATCAAAAGTGAGGCTTTCAAAGGTTTCAAGCTTTCGAGTACCACCCGTTTGTTCCGTTTTTATTGCGAAGAATTCAAACAGCTTGCCCATCAGATCGGATATACGACTTACTACGTCTGTAGTCAGCCAAGTAACGCGCCAAAAAGAATTTGAAACACTGTGAGCAAATCCGATATAGAGTGCAACGTCACCAATACCAATCGCGCCGTTTATCGCCTTATATATCACATAGGCAATAAATACAATCTCTCCGCTCCTACGGAAAAGCTCTATGCCGAGTGAGCCGTGCAGCACCTTCTTGTCAAGTGCTTTGTTGGCTTTGATATAATCTTTCTTTTCCTCATCATAGCGCGACTTAATAGCATCGGTCAGATCGTACATTCTTACGTCTTTTGCAGGCCAAGCGTCCGTGAGCATCCAACGGTAGTAGTGGAATTTGCGAACATCGGGGGCTGTTTTTTCACGCAGT
>JAZNII010000026.1:0-54926 GCA_045577415.1 Eubacteriales bacterium | reverse complement strand
AGGATGCCTTATGTAGAAAAAATTCAGCTTGAATGAAAAATAAAGCCCCATGAGAAGGAGCAGTATCGGGGTTATGACGCTGATGATATTGGTGTTTATAAATTCGAGCATTAAGTCTCCTTTTGGGTTTACCCTCGCGTTTTTCGACGCAAAAATCGCCGATTTTATCTTACTCAGCATAAATATATGCGAGACCGTCGATTTTTAGAAGAAAGCTCTTAAAACCAAAGGAAAACTTTGTTAATATTGTGTGAATTATATGCCGAAAGTATTGATTTTTGTCCCGATTGTGGTAAAATATACCTTGTGGTTAGCACTTGGAGTAAAAGAGTGCTAAAAATTCGAATTTATATGCCAAAGAGCATTTTTTAGATTGGAGGATTTAAAAATGACACTTAAACCTTTATCAAACAGAGTTGTTATCAAGTTTGCAGAGGCAGAGGAGAAGACCGTTTCGGGCATCATTCTCACCGCATCCGCTCAGGAAAAGCCCCAGATCGCAGAGATAGTAGCCGTAGGATCTGGCAAGGTCGAGGACGGCAAGGTCGTCCCCATGACCGTTAAGGTAGGCGACAAGGTTATCGCCAGCAAGTACGCAGGCACCGCTGTTAAGATGGACGGTGTTGAGTACACTATTCTTTCCGAGGACGACATCCTCGCTATCGTTGACTAATTCATTTATTTGGAGGTAATTTAAAATGGCAAAGGAAATTCTTTACGGAATAGAAGCCCGCAACGCTCTCGTTCGCGGCATTGATAAGCTTGCAGACACAGTTAAGATCACTCTCGGCCCCAAGGGCAGAAATGTAGTTCTTGACAAGAAGTTCGGCGCTCCCCTGATCACCAACGACGGTGTTACCATCGCTAAGGAGATCGAGCTTGAGAACGAGGCAGAGAACATGGGCGCACAGCTCGTCAGAGAGGTCGCTACCAAGACCAACGACGCGGCAGGTGACGGTACAACTACCGCGACCCTTCTCGCACAGGCATTTGTAAGAGAAGGTATGAAGAACGTGACTGCAGGCGCTAACCCTATGGTTATCCGCAAGGGTATGAAGAAGGCTGTTGACGCGGCTGTTGAGGCTCTCGCGGCTAACTGCAAGAAGGTCAACGGTAAGGAAGACATCGCTCGAGTTGGAACTATCTCCGCAGGCGACGAGGTCATAGGTGAGCTTATCGCAGACGCTATGGAAAAGGTAACTGCCGACGGCGTTATCACCATCGAGGAGTCCAAGAGCGCTGAGACATATTCCGAGGTCGTTGAGGGTATGCAGTTTGACAGAGGCTACCTCTCGCCCTACATGGTAACCGACACCGACAAGATGGAGGCGGTCATCGACGACGCTCTCGTTCTTATCACAGACAAGAAGATCTCTACTATTAACGATATTCTTCCTCTCCTTGAGCAGCTCGTTCAGAGCGGCAGAAAGCTCGTAATCATCGCTGAGGATGTTGAGGGTGAGGCTCTTACCACTCTCGTTCTTAACAAGCTTCGCGGCACCTTTACCTGCGTTGCAGTCAAGGCTCCCGGCTTTGGCGACAGAAGAAAGGAAATGCTCCGTGACATCGCTATCCTTACGGGTGGTGAGGTTATTTCCTCCGAGATCGGACTTGAGCTTAAGGATGCGTCTATCGAGATGCTCGGTCGCGCTCGTCAGGTTAAGATATCCAAGGAGAACACCGTTATCGTTGACGGCGCAGGTGATACCAATGAGATCAAGGCTCGCGTAGCGCAGATCAAGGCGGCTATCGAGACCACCACAAGCGATTTCGACCGTGAGAAGCTTCAGGAGAGACTTGCAAAGCTTTCGGGCGGTGTTGCGGTCATTAAGGTTGGCGCGGCAACTGAAGCTGAAATGAAAGAGAAGAAGCTCCGCATCGAGGACGCTCTCAACGCTACCAAGGCGGCTGTTGAGGAAGGAATTGTTGCAGGTGGCGGTACTGCTTACCTCAACGCTATTCCCGCGGTTGAGAAGCTGCTCAAGACCGTTGACGGCGACGAAAAGACCGGTGTTAAGATCGTTCTTAAGGGCCTTGAGGAGCCTGTTCGTCAGATCGCGGCTAACGCAGGCTTTGACGGCGCGGTTATCGTTGACAAGATCATGAGTAGTAAGAAGGTCGGCTACGGCTTTGACGCTTACAACGAGAAGTACGTTGACATGGTTGGCGCAGGTATCGTTGACCCCAAGAAGGTTACCCGTTCCGCGCTCCAGAATGCGGCTTCCATCGCGTCTGTAATTCTCACAACAGAGAGCGTTGTTGCTGACATTAAGGAACCCGAGCCCGCAGCGGCACCCGCAGCAGGCGGCATGGGCGGTATGTATTAATATTGCTTTTATATAGGGGGAAGGGCGAACCTTTTTGAAAAAAGGGTTCGCCCTTCCCCCTATGACCCCCAACCCACTCCAAAAACTTTTAAAAAATGGGTGAGATTTAGTGGTGAAGTGAGTTTTGTAGCCGTGGGATTTAAAATAATTGTTGTGGAAATGTTGATTTTTTGCACGAATTGTGCTATAATTTTTATTGGCAAATATTAGTTTGCCCGTAGGAACACCAAAACGGTGGAGGTTGCTTCCTTTTTTGAGGGGAGCAGATTTCTTTACTCCCTTCATTTTTCGGAGGGAGGTGATAGCGTGTACATAACTTTGGAGCAGCTTTTGCTTATAGCGGCATTTATTGTTGCCCTCCTTCAATATGTTCATAACATTTATCATAATAAAAAGAAATAACCGCCCAGCGACCAAACTGAAGGCGGTTATTTCTTAACCAAATCAGTGGGAAGCAACCGTCATCGGTGTTCCTACATTATTATTATACACCATTTTTTATGGTTTGTCAACTATTGTTAACTAATTTTTTAGTTTTGGCGATTTCCTCTTGTTAAAGGCGAAAAAATGTGGTAAAATATAGAAAATGACTTCAAAAATGGAGAAAAATATGAAAAACATTCATTTGCTTGGCAAGAAAATAATTGCGGATAAATGCCCTCTGCTCGTTGACTACAAGCCCGACGAAAACTGGCGCGACCTTTGGCTGCCTAAGACCGGTGACTGGGAGGTTCAGGACGGCTGCTTTATCGGCACCGAGACGGGAAATATGGGCGGAATTATGCTCTACAAGGAGTATTTTACGAAAAACGTTATGCTGACATTCACCGTGTCTACCGTTCTGCCCGCTACACGCGATCTGAACGCAGTTTTCTGCGCTAAATGGGACGAGCAGACCGATTATCTCGGCGACTCCTACGTCTGCGGTGTCAACGGCTGGTACGAGCATAAGAGCGGACTTGAACGCAACGCGGGCTACGGCTCAAATCTCTATTCCACCACCTCGTCCTATAAGTACCTGCCGGGAACAGAGCTTCGAATGACCTGCGGAGCTATCGACGGTCACAGCTTTATGGTGGTCGACGACGAGCTTGTCTCCGAGATGATCGACCCCCAGCCTATACGCGACGGTCACGTCGGCTTCTCTGCGTACTGCACGAGACTTCGCATCAAGGATATACAAATTCACGAAATTTACTGGGAGGATTTCCCCCAGAGCTACGAACCGGAGTTTTAAGAGGAAGATATGGGAAAATTTGACGGAATACTTATCTGTACCGACCTTGACGGCACGCTTTTGCGTAACGACAAGAGCATTTCGGCGGAAAATCGCGATGCAATCGAATATTTTAAGCGCGAGGGCGGATATTTTACCTTTATTACGGGCAGAATGCCTTATACATCAAGGACTCTCTACGATGCCATAAATCCAAACGCGCCGGTGGGGTGCATAAACGGCGGCGGAATCTACGATTTTGAACGCGGGGAATATATTTGGACTATGCTTCTGCCGGATGATGCTAAAGAGCTTGTGGCGGCTGTATATGAGGCGGTTCCAAGCGCGGGAATACAGATGAATGCCATGGAAACGATATATTTTTGCCGCGATAACGAGGCGATGGCAAATTTTCGAAAGCGTACGGGAGCGCCCCATATCGTTGCCGACTACACAACCCTTGACGTACCTGTGTCAAAGGTGGTTTTCGGAGACGATGACGAGGAGAATATTTTAAAAATCGCGGAAATCTTGAACAATCACCCGAAAGCGGTAAAGTTTGATTTCATCCGTTCCGAGAGAACGCTTTACGAGATTTTGCCTAAAGGTGCGAGCAAGGGAAATCTCCTGCCAAGGCTTGCCGCTATTTTGGGCGTGGATATGGCGAAAACTATTGCCATCGGAGACTATAATAACGATGTTTCCATGATCCGCGCGGCAGGCGTTGGAGTTGCCGTCGCAAACGCGGTTGCGGAAGCCAAAGCCGCGGCGGACTATATTACGGTCAGTAATGAGGAGCACGCGATCGCCAAAATCATTGAAATGATCGACAGCGGGGAATTGAAATTATAAAAACAGAGCGGTGTTCCGATTGGAACACCGCCTTGTCATTTTTTAGATGTTATTACTAGAATTTATCGATATAAACCGAAATAATAATTAGTAGGATCAAGCAAATTCTCTGTCTCTTCTGTCAGATCATACTGAATATAAACAAACATATATTCAATATTTGCGTTAAACCGCTCACCACTAGCAGTAGTGCAAACTTCTTTGATTAAATTATTGTTTTCATCATAAGTGTAGTCGCAAATATTTTTGTCGCCATTAAGTAATGTTCTAACTGATTTAATCAAATTTCCTTTTGAATCATAAGTATAATCATGAGTGACTTTGTTCCCAGAGGGCTGTGTTAAAACAGTTTTGATCAAATTCCCATCTTTGTCATAGGAGTGGTCTAATATAAATTTGCTGCCGTTGATCGTGGTGTTAATTTGCTTGATTAAATTTTCATATGCATCATAGGTATATGAGCTAGTAGTTCCGCCCTCGTCAATCGCTTTAATCAGAAGACCATTTTCGTCGTAAGTATAGTCAGTGATGTATTTGTCACCATCATACCATTCACTAACCTCCTTGATCAAATTCCCGTTGTTGTCATAAGTATAATAATAGTATACTTTGTCTCCATCATAGTATGTAGTAACACTTTGTATTAAATTCCCTTGCAAGTCATAGCTGTAGACATAAATAGCCTTGCCACCATCAGGGCTGGTGAGTATATGTTGAGAAAGAAGATTTTGTTGATTATAAGAGAAATCTATGGTATATTGAGAAAATACCGTTTGTGCACCACCATACCAATATTCATCATACTGAATTTTTGTTGGGACATATTTGAAATGTTCCAATTGAGATTTAGAATCTTTATAGTTGCCGAGTTCTTTGAATATGTCGTATGCGGAAGCATATTTTCCGCTTTCAATAAGGCGATTTGCCTCATCATATTTTTCTGCACACACAGGATCTTCATTACAGCAAATCGCACATATTCCATCAGAATAAGTATGACCTAATGCTTTACCTTCTGTTTGATTACAAACAGAACAAGTTTTGGGCGTAGTGCAAGTTGCATCAGAATAAGTATGACCTAATGCTTTGCCTTCTGTTTGATTACAAACAGAACAAGTTTTGGGTGCGGTGCATGTTGCGGGAGCGAATTCGTGTTCGTGTCCGCAAGAACTTATGCAAAAAACAGTTAATATAATACAAAATAAAGCTCCTAAAGTCCTTTTCATCATTGCCTCCATATATAATAATTTATTTGCATTGTAATTATATCATAGTTTTTATTGTTTTTCAATATTATGCATAATAATTACTTAACTTTCTTATTTTAACTTATAATATCTCCCTGGGTTTCAAACATTCTCTCGGCGGCGTGGCGGAGGGGAGGGTGTTTTTCAAGCTTGGGGTCGGTTTTCAAGTTTTCGCGGGCTTCTTCAAATGCTGTGGTCATAAGAGCGGAGTCCTCGCACATATCGGCGAGGTTAAAGGTGAGAGAGCCGCTCTGACGGATAGACGCGTTGCCCGAGAGCGCCAAAAAGTCGCCGGGGCCGCGCAATTTGAGGTCTTGTTCGGCAATATCAAAGCCGTTGTAGCAATCGCACATTGTTTTAAGACGCTGTTTCGCGGTGTCGCTGAGCTTTCCGCCTGCTCCGCTGACGAGAACACAGTAGGATTTTGTCTGTCCGCGTCCAACACGACCTCGTAGCTGATGAAGCTGGGAAAGACCGAACCTCTCGGCGTTCTCAACAATCATCAAGCAGGCGCGCGGCACGTTAACTCCGACCTCAATGACCGTTGTGGAGACGAGAATTTGTATCTCACCTGCGGCAAATCGGCGCATTACGTTGTCCTTTTCCGCCGTTTTCATCTTGCCGTGAACGAAGGCTATATTGTAGCCTTGAAGCCGTTCCGAAAGCTCCTCGGCATACTGAACCGCCGCTTTTAAGGGCGGTTTTTCGTTTCGCTGAAGCTCCTCACCGTAAATGGCGATCTCGGAAAGGTCAATTTCGTCCTCTTGGGTCTCGCTTTCCTCAACCGCGGGGCAGACTATATAGACCTGACCGCCCGCGTCAACGTTTTTGCGGATAAACGCGTCAAGTCGGGGGCGATAACCCTCGTCAACAAGGAAGGTGTCAACCCTCTGTCGTCCGGGGGGCATCTCGTCGATCTTCGACATGGCAAGGTCGCCGTACATCACAAGGGCGAGAGAGCGGGGGATCGGCGTCGCGCTCATAACAAGGACGTGGGTGTGCTTGTTCTTTTCCGAGAGCAGAGCGCGCTGATTTACGCCGAAGCGGTGCTGCTCGTCGGTAATTACCAAGCCGGGCTTTATAAATTCCGCGCCGTCGGACAAGAGCGCCTGCGTTCCGATGACTACGTCAAGGCGAAGCTCCTCTATTTCAGTTTGCATAGCGGCGTGTATCTTGCGTTTTGTCGCCGCGGTGCAAGAGCCTGTAAGGAGAGCGGAGCGTATGCCCAACCTCTCAAAGATCGGCTTTAAGTCATTGTAATGCTGGGTCGCAAGTATCTCTGTGGGCGCCATCAAAGCCGCTTGGTATCCGTTTTTTACCGCCATATAGATGGCAGCCGTAGCGCAGACCGTCTTGCCGCAACCAACGTCACCGATAACTATTCGGCTCATTGGTTCGGTCTTGCGGAGGTCGGATGCGATGTCGGCGATAGTTTTCTCCTGTGCGCCCGTCAGAGAGTAGGGAAGAAGGGCAAGCAGCGGGGAGATGTCGGTGTCTCTGAATGCGGGAGCGGTCTGCTTCTGTATTTTGCCGCCCGAGAGCGACAGCCCCGTGGCAAAAAGGAAAAATTCGTCGAATATCAGTCGCTTTTTCGCCGTGGCAAGGCTTGCGTAGCTCGTGGGGAAATGTATTTCTCGGAGCGCGTAGTAGATGGTGCAAAGACCGTATTTTTCGCGTATTTTCTCGGGGAGAGGATCGGGCATGGATGCGCTTGCCATCTCCAGCGCCGCCTCCATATTTTGAGAGATCTGCTTTTGAGTCAGTCCGTCCGTAAGTCTGTATACCGAGAAAAAGGGAGGGGGCGGCATCTCGTCCACCCAAGGATCTGCGGCGGGGGAGGTCATGCTGTATCTGCTCTTGACCTTTTCCACCTTGCCGTAAAAGCGGAAGGTTGAGCCGATGGGGAATTTGTCCTTGTAGTAATTCTGATTAAAATATGTTATATCACAGCTTCCGCTCTCGTCAAAGGTGCGGAATTTGAGCAGCGACATTCCTCGCTTTATGTTAGCGATCTTCGGCTCGGTAGCAACCGTTAAGACCGTTGCCGATTTGTGTTCGGGCGAGGTTTCCGACAAAAGCTTTATATTCGCCCTGTCCTCGTAGGCGCGCGGAAAATAGTAGAGCAGATCGAGGATCGAGTGGACACCTGCGTTTGCGTACGCCTTTGCCTTGACACCGCCTACGCCGTATAGCGCCGTGACGGGTATTTCATGTAAATTTTTTGTCTTGTTCATATTTTTACCAATATTCTTGTATTTATAAATTGTAATTTATCGTGATGATGTCCATTGAAAAGGTGCATCCTCATCCGTCGCTACGCGACACCTTCCCCTGCCTTGGGGAAGGCTTGGGTTTAACTGCGGCGCACACTTATTTATAGCCATAAAACCTTTATCACGGCTATAAAATTGCGTTCGTCTATGCTTTGCGTAAGCCTTCCCCAAGGCAGGGGAAGGGGGACCACCGAAGGTGGTGGATGAGGATGCACCAGTTAGATTTACAATATCCCGACAAATCAAAATTTGAAATTATTCGTTTTTGTCCGCCTTGGTTTCAGTCAGGTCTGCCAAGGGATTTTGAGCCATGGCGTTCATCATGTTCTTGTCGCTGACGTGGGTGTAGATCTGGGTCGTGTTAAGCTGCTCGTGACCGAGGATGTCCTTGAGTACGCGGATGTCAACGTTGCCTGATTGATACATCAAGGTCGCCGCCGTGTGACGGAGCTTATGCACCGAGTAGTGCTTTGAGCCAAGCCCCGACAGGTCGAGATATTTGTAGACCATCGCCTGCACCATCTTGTCGCTGATGCGCTTTTCGCGGTTACTGAGAAAGAGAGCCTTGTCCGAGACGTTTCGGTTGCGCTCGATAAGTCGGTAGTTCATAAGATAGTCGGCGAGAACGGTCTTGCAGGCGTCGTTTAAGTAGATTATGCGCTCCTTGCTGCCTTTACCAAGCACTCTGACGTGATTAAGCTCGCGGTCAAGATCATTGAGGCTTATGCCGACCAGTTCGTTGAGACGCATACCGCAGTTGAGAAACAGAGTTATGATGCAGAGGTCGCGCAGACGGGTCTTGGAGCTTACGTCATTGCGAACCGTATCGAGAAGTATCTTGGATTCCTCAAGAGAGAGGAATTTCGGCAAGGTCTTTTTTCTTTTAGGTGCTTCGATATTGGCGGCGGGATTTTCCTCAAGATAGCCTCGCTTGACGGTCATAAACTTGAAAAGCCCCTTGATAGCCGATAGCTTTCGCGCTTTGCTTGCCCACATATTCTTTCGCACGTTTCCCGTATAGAGCAGAAAATCGTATATTTTTTCGGGTGTAATTTCTTTTATGTAGGCTACGTCTACGTTCAAAATGCTGATCTCGCAAAATTCGTCGGAGTCGGGGTCGATTGCGTGGTCTTTGGCTATAATATAGCGAAAAAAAGTGCGAAGATCGAGCAGATATTCGTCGACCGTCTTTTGAGAGCATCCTTGGATCGCCGTTTTGTATGACGCAAATTCGCGTATCACGGGCGGAAATTCGTCTATGTTAACTTGATATGCCATAAATGTGATCCTTACCTTTTTTGATATAATAATTATACCAAATATAAAAACATTTTTCAAGAACTATTTTATTTATTGGTATTTCTATATAATTTGTATATTTAAGTTTTGTATAATTTGACTTATTCATTCTTTTGAAAAGCCGATCGAAAAATATGAATTTCTTTAAATCTTCACACTGTTGTGTTGAAAAATACACATTTATAATATATAATAAGATTAATAATAGGACATTCAGACCTTTTTGGTTGTGCTTATGGAAGGATAATTATGAAGGATTTTTTTAGTAGATATTCTTATCAGACCGTGCATCTGTTTTTAAATCAAGTAGCGATCGGACTTTTCGGCATGGTTCTCGCCTTGGCGGCGGGCATGGCGGAAAGTGACGGCTTGAAGATAGGAACAAGTATTTTCGCGGTGATCTTTTTCTTGTTTTTACAGTTTGCATCCGCTTGGAGAGTAGGCTCGGAGGACAGAGTCTCGGTCGATCTCGGAAAGAGAAATAGAGACCTTTTAGTGCCGATAAAAATGTGGGCGCTTGCCAATTCCTTTAACTTTTTGCTGGCGCTGCTCATATCCCTTGGCTTGTGGTTCCCCGATATAGGATTTTTCTCTGCGCTGGGCGGTATAGCTTCGCCTATTAAGCTTGTTGCCGAGGGAATGTATACGGGTCTGCTTTCAATAAACGTTGGCGGTCAACCTCTCAACGCGTTGTGGTTTATGCATTTTCTCACACCCCTTCCCGCGCTCCTTTCTATTGTGGTGGCATATCTTTGCGGTCTCAACAACATTAATTTCGGCGGACTGTTTTCTCAAAGCACAGCTTCTAAATAATTGATTTTTATGGATTCCTTTTTCAGTCGTCTGTCGTCTGAAAAAGGGATCCTTATTTTATTTGGAAAGCGAGTTTCTTAATTATTCTTAAATCGTTTGAAGCTTGCTTGTATCTTTTAATTTTATATGGTATAATAGATAAGATAATTGGAATGTGTTGGGAGGTGAGCTTTTGGATAATTCAAGTATAAGAATACTGGTCGTGGACGATGAAGCTGATATTCGTAAGATAGTCAGACTTCTGTTGCAGAAAAAAGGTTATTCGGTCTGCGAGGCGGCTAACGGCGTCGCTGCCGTTGATGCGGTAAAGAACGAGGATATAGATTTTATCATTATGGATATTATGATGCCTCGGATGTCGGGCATCGAGGCAACGCGAAAAATCCGTGAATTTTCCAAGGCTCCCATTTTGTTCCTGACCGCAAAATCCCTTGACCGAGACAAGGAAAGCGCGTATGTCAGCGGCGGTGACGATTATCTCGTCAAGCCGTTCTCCTCTGCCGAGCTTTTGCTTAAGACCGAGTCGCTCTTGCGCCGTTATATGATATATAAGGGCAAGGAGGAGCCGTCAAATCTCCTTCATCTGCCCTGCGGCGTGGACGTCAATCTTGACGAGCGAAAGGTTTTGAAAAACGGTGTTGATCCCTGCCTTCGTGACAGAGAAAGCGACATTTTTTTCTTCCTGCTTGAAAGAAGAGGAGAGACGGTCGAGACCGACGTGATATTTGAGACTGTATGGGGCGAGAAGGCTATGCCGTCAAGCGCCAATAACGTAATGGTCAATATGCTGGGGCTTCGCAAAAAGCTGGAGGACGATCCCTCCAATCCCAAATTGATAAGAACCGTTTGGGGAAAGGGGTATCAGTTTGGCTAATAAAAACAAATTCGTGTCTCTCAGAACAAGGCTTATTCTGGCGCTCTGCACGGCGCTTTTGGTGGCAGGGACGGTCTTTGCCGTTGCGAATGAGTCGGGACGTTTCCTCGTGTGGAGATATTACCTTGCCGACGGAAGAAAGCAAGAGAGAATAAACGAGCATATAGAAGATTTCCAACAGTACGTGTGGGAAAACAAGCTTTATGTTGACGATTCGAAAATGATTTCGGATTGGAGCGACGGAAAGTACGTTGACGTGATCGTGTATAAGGATGAGAGCCTTATGTACGCTCCTAACTGGTTTAAAGATTTCGGTCAGGCATCCGAAGGTAAGCCTAACAGCACAAACCCCTTTTTCAATAACCCTTGGATCTCGGGTGAGCGAGGATTTGAGCAATACCTTACCGAGGAAGCAAAGATCAATTATCTGAAGCAGCTTGACGATATACTTGAAGGAAACCGAGAGCTGGTACCGGTCATTTTCGTGGACGGAACGCTGCTGGTTACCGTCGTGGACTATACCGAGGATTTTTTATACGTCGGTGTATCTGTGGCGGCGCTTTCTGTGGCTGCGGTCGTTCTTGCCGTTATAATGACGATGTATTTTTCGTCTATGGCAAAGAGAATAAATCGACTTGCTCAAAATGTTAAGCTGGTTGAGGGCGGCAAGCTGGATCTTCCCATCGAGCTTGACGGAAACGATGAGATAACCGTTCTTGCAAACGATGTAAACAGCATGAGAAACTCGGTAGTAGACAATATGACCAAGGAAAGACAGGCTTGGGAGGCAAACGCGGCGCTTATAACCGCCATGTCTCACGATATTCGTACTCCACTGACCGTTATTCTTGGATATTTGGATCTTATAGAGCTTCAGAATGAGGATCCCGCAAATGGGGAGTATATCACCGCCTGCAAGGAGAACACGATGCGCCTCAAGGCGTTGTCAGACGATATGTTTTCTTATTTTCTGGTGTTCGGCAAGCAGGATTCGCCCCTTGAAAACGTTACCGAGCAAAGCTCCGTCGTTTTGCGTCAGATGATAGCGGAATACACACTTTTGCTTGTGGAAAAAGGCTATTCCTTTAAAGAGACCGACATTAACAGTCCTTGTCTTGTCAATATAGATACAATGTATTTCGGCAGAGTAATAGGCAATGTATTTTCCAATCTTGAAAAATACGCCGACGCGACCGAGCCTATCAGAGTATGCTATGAGCTTGACGACGGTTATCTCACGGTCTCCTTTACAAACAAGATAAGACAGGACGACTCCATGCCCGAGAGCAATCACATAGGAGTCAAGACCTGCGAGAGAATAATGGAGAAGCTTGGCGGAAGCTTTGATACCGTAAATGCCGACGGCAGATATACGGTGAATATCAAGCTGCTCGCAACAAAGACCGAGACACAGGAAAACGAGACCGAGAGCTGATGTTCTCGCGGCAATAAATTATAATCAGAGGTTTAATATGACTTATTTACTTATCGTCGATATCATAAAAACCGTTTTGTACGTAATGCTCGGAGCGCTGATGGTGCATTTCGTCATCTTCGGAATCGTGGGCGTTTTTACAAAAAAGAAGTTTCCGAAGTCGGACAAAAAGCTCCGATACGGTATACTCATACCCACGAGAAACGAGCAGAACGTAATTGCCAATCTCATTGACAGTATAAAAAAATCCGACTATCCAGAGGAAAATCTTCACGTTTTCGTGGTAGCTCACAACTGCTCGGATAAGACCGCGGAGGTGGCGAGCGAGGCGGGAGCTACGGTTTACGAGTACAACAATCCTGACGAATGTACCAAGGGATACGCGCTTCGATACCTTATTGACCGCATCTGGAAGGACTGCAAGGATGAGCATTTTGACGGATTTTTCATTCTTGACGCCGACAATATATTGGACGGGCAGTTCATTTCAAAAATGAACGACGCATATATTGCAAACGGCGAGCAGAGCGTCATTACATCCTTCAGAAATTCCAAGAATTTCGGTTCTAACATAATGTCGGCTCTGTACGGTCTCTACTTCGTGTACGGATGCAGAATAGAGAGCCGCGGAAGAACCGTCCTCGGTTGCTCCACGAGAGTGCAGGGAACGGGATATATCGTTCCTGCCAAGGCGCTTGAAAAGGGTTGGAAATACGTTACCCTTACCGAGGACTGGGAGATAACCGCGGATCAGATCATCGGAAATACTCCCGTTGTATATTGCGACGAGGCTATGTTCTACGACGAGCAGCCTATGACCTGGAGAATAATGTGGCGACAGAGACTTCGTTGGATGAGAGGACATACTCTCGTATTCTTCCAGAGATTCGGAGATCTTGTAAGGGAGCTTTTCAAGTCCAAGAAAAAGGGTGGATGCACTAGAAAGTTCTCGGTATACGATATTATGGTAAACGTTCTGCCAATTGGTGTTATCACCGTTGCTCTGGGAATAATAGAGCATACTATGTATCTGTTGGCACCCTTATTTGACAACAGTCTTTCTATTGTGCAGGTATATCTGGATAAGCTCCCGATGATGATATTCACCACCGCGCTTTCCTATACTGCTACGGTATTACTTACGGTTTTGGTGTATATTCTTGAAGCCAGGAGAATACCCAAGGTTGGATTCTTTATCAAGGTTATGTCGGTACTGCTTTTACCCCTCTTTACACTTCTCGCAGTGCCTATGGACGTGATTTCGCTTTTCTGTAAAAATCTCGGCTGGAAGCCGATACCCCATACCGATACGACCGACATCGAGCATGTCGCAGAGGGCGGAGTAAAGTCCTCCGCTCACAATGACAACGATGCCAATTGATCAAATCTTTCTTTTCTAGGAGCTAATATGAAAAAGCTTAGAGTGGTTTTCCCGTTCGTTGAAGCGGGATTTGGACATATAATGACCGAGCGGTCGATCTGCGATGCCTTCGAGAAAAAATACGGCGAGTACTTTGAGATAGTCCGCAGTGATTTTTTCAAAGAGAGCGGAAGCGAGGCTATGATCAAATTTGAGCAAAGCATGGGAAGAGAGGTCAGAAGCTACAACAAGCATCCATTGTATGCTTGGCTTACGATCATTCTTATGGATCTTTTCGGAACAAAGCTTGTAAGCTGGTTCGTTATGAAGCGCACGACTAGGGGTGCGTATGCTGACAGTATGAAGCATATTGAGGAGCTTGCTCCCGACGTAATAGTAAGCACGCATTGGTCGACAAACTATTATGCAGAGAAAATGGAGAAAAAGCCCTTTACAATTATGCACGTGCCTGACGCTCATATAAACACCATGTTCCGTTATCCCTGCGATCTGACTACTATTTCGATGCCCGAGGGCTACCTTCGCGCGATGAAGATGCATGGTCGTCATTATCGAAACAACAATCTCAAAAGAGTTCCGCTTGCTATCAGAAAAGAAGCGTTTGAGATAACCGAATCCCGCGAAGAGCTTAGGAAGAAATGGGATATTGACGACAGATTTACCATTTACGTGACCGAGGGAGGTTACGGCATAGGAATGGCTGAGAAGCTTTGCCAAAAGCTTGTTGAGGAGGATCTGCCGATCAACGTTATAGTAGTCTGCGGTAAGAACCCCGAGCTTCACAAGCGTCTCAAGGAGCTTAAGAGCAAGGGAAATCTCAAGCTCTATCCCTTTGGATTTACCAACAAGGTGCTTGAGCTTATCGCACTTTCCGACCTTTATCTCGGAAAGAGCGGAAACGGTCTTATGGAGCCTGCGTTCTTCGGCGTTCCGATCGTAGTTACACACTCCGCGAATACGATAGAGCGGAGACTTGCCGAGCATTACGTTACTTATTGGGGTGATGCCGTGCGTATCTTCAAACTGAACAAGTGCTTGAAGTTCATCAAGGAAGCGGCAAACGGAAGCGAAAAGTATATGGCACTTAAAGAAAACAGAGTTCCTCGCGATGCTTTTGGCGGCGAGGGAATCGCCGACGTGATCTTCGCCGAGCTTGACAAGAAATTCAATATTACAGAAAGCTTTGCCAAAGAGGAGGCAAAGGCTGAATGAAAAAGACGGTTTGCAGTATTTTAATTTCAGTCCTTCTGTTTTTTCTTGTGAGCTGTGATAGAAGCCATTTATGCTCTCTCGACATACTGTGTTCAAACGAAAATGCAAGTATTGTTGTTGACGGTGAAAAGGTCGATTCGTTCACTTTTTCAAGCGAAACATTCAATCACCAACCGTTAGAAAATTATTCAAATATTGATTTCACTAACAATGAAAACAATGTATCAAATGCTGATGTCAATAAATTTGAAATTACAAGTCTGACGAATGCTACCTACAATCTATCATTAAGATTAGTTGATGCGAACAGATACGTTGTCGATTTTCTAAGGGTCGGAATCATCGTTGATGGTGAACTTGCGGTGTATAAGTATTATGATAAGCATGAGGAGCTTTATCACAAGGAAAACGACCCCGATTCAATATTACATTTCAATTCAAAGAGTGAGGTCTTTAACGAATTAACGGTTGGCTTTTCGGCAGGAGAAACCAAAGAGATCATTATATTCATTTGGATCGAAGAAGCGGAACTGTATGATAAAAATGGAGAGAGACATAAAGGATGGGCGGATAAGTCTTATAATGCATCTCCTATTATGTTAAGCATGGAAGTGAAATAATAAATTAGCAAATTCCAACTTATAAAACAAGATAAAACCCCGACAGACCTTAAAAATCTGTCGGGGGCATTTGTTTGCAAAATTTTATTAAATATATTTACAAACCGCAAAAATTGTGCTATAATAGTTGTGCCAAACAATCTCAATATAATAGTTATAGGTCGTTTTCTCGTTGTGGGACAACTATAGCTTTTTTTGCTATAAATTTAAGCAAATACGTTTCGGTAAAAACGTGACTCCTGCTTAATTTTATAGTAAAGCTATGCTATTAAGAGATTGTTTGGCGACAATTGGAGTTTGCGTTTTTCGGTGCGCTGACTTCGGTTGGCGCACTTTTTGTATATTGATGGGGGATATATGAGCAAAAATATTCAAAAAAAGGTAATAGATATTACCGGAGTAGAACTTATGCCCGGAGAGCCTAATGTTTGTCTTGGCAACGGAGAGAGGAACTTTGAGTGTTGTTGTGACGAATGTGATTGCTATTTGCTTTGTTTTCCTGAATTTGATCCAAAAAACAAAGAAGAAAATATTGCCGAGAATAAAGTCTATATTTTAAAAAAGGACGAAGAATTTTAACAATTCTTCGTCCTTTTCCTGTAGACTTTTTTTGTTATTTAAAACTTCTTTTCAAGTCTCTCTCTGATAGCTTTAATGAAGCCTGCGGTGTTGACAGCCGTTGCCTTGAACCCCTCGTCAACGAGACCGACGAGATCCTTGGTCATAATTCCGTCATTGAGCGTTTCGATACAAGCTGCTTCAAGCTTGTCGGCAAATGCGACGAGATCGGAAAGTCCGTCAAGCTCACCACGCTTTCTGAGAGCGCCCGACCATGCGTAGATAGTCGCCATAGGATTGGTGGAGGTGTCCTCGCCCTTCAAGTAGCGGTAGTAGTGACGGGTTACCGTGCCGTGAGCCGCCTCGTATTCGTATTTTCCGTCGGGGGAGACGAGAACCGAGGTCATCATAGCCAGAGAGCCGAATGCGGTGGAGACCATATCCGACATAACGTCGCCGTCGTAGTTCTTGCACGCCCAGATGTAGCCGCCCTCGCTTCTGATTACTCGCGCGACTGCGTCGTCAATGAGGGTATAGAAATATTCGATGCCAAGCTCCTCAAATTTCGACTTGTAATCTCTGTTATAGATCTCCTCGAAGATCAGCTTGAAGGTCTGATCGTACTGCTTGGAGATCGTGTCCTTGGTGGAGAACCAAAGATCCTGCTTTGTATCGATCGCAAACTTGAAGCAGGAGTGAGCGAAGCTTATAATAGAGCTGTCCTTGTTGTACTGACCCTGAAGCACACCCGCACACTCAAAATCGTAGATGGTCTTGGAGAACTCGGTGCCGTCCTCGCCCTTGAAGGAGAGGGTTGCTTTTCCCTTGGTGGGAACGCGGTACTCGGTTGCCTTATATACGTCGCCGTATGCGTGACGGGCGATGGTGATAGGCTTCTTCCAGTTGCGAACCACGGGCTTTATAGAGTCGATTATGATCGGCGCGCGAAAAACCGTGCCGTCGAGGATAGCTCTGATAGTGCCGTTGGGTGACTTCCACATTTCAGAGAGGTTGTATTCCTCAACTCTCTGCTTGTTGGGAGTGATAGTTGCGCACTTGACCGCAACGCCGTATTTCTGGGTCGCGTAAGCCGAGTCAAAGGTGACCTGATCCTTGGTTTTTTCTCTCTCGGGAAGTCCTAAGTCGTAATATTCGGTGTTCAGCTCGACGAAAGGACAGATAAGCTCATCCTTTATCATCTGCCAGATAATTCTTGTCATCTCGTCGCCGTCCATTTCGACGAGCGGCGTTGTCATTTTAATTTTTGCCATTGTTTCCTCTTTTCTTGCAGGGTTCCACCCTGCACCCGCTTAAACCTTTTTTGGAAAAAGGTTTAAGAATCCAAAAACTTTCAAAAAGGGTGTTTAGTAATATTGTGTTGCTCTTTTCGGGGAAGTTTTTTGGCTCCACCCTTTTTTAAAAAAGGTGGAACGCATCCCTTTATCCGTTCTTTATCTTATAATGATTCATCAGGCAGCCCGCGAGGAGGATCTCCTTTTCTTCCTCGGTAAGTCCCTTGACGTAAAGGGTAATATCCTCAACGGCACCCGACTTGCGAATGACCTTTGCGTCGAATTTTTCGCCGCCCGCGATGAGCGTTTCTCTGATGCGCTCAACAAAAACGCAATCTCCAACCTCGTATTCAAACTTGGTGTCGGGGTCGAGAGTGAAGGGAAGGATGCCCCAGTTGATGCAGTTGGAGCGGTAACGCTTGGTTGCAAACTCGTAACAGATATTGGCAAAACCGCCAAGGACTTTTTGGCATGAAGCCGCCTGCTCGCGCGCCGAGCCGTCACCGGGCTTGTTTGCGAAAACGCAGGAGCCGAACTGGGTATTTTTAGCCAATTCTTCGGCGTTTCCGACTGCGGAGAGAACCGATGCAAGCTTTTCGCTCATATTTCCCGCGCGGCGAGCCGCTTCTTCCTCTGCGACCGCCTTTGAAAGTCCAACGTATTCGGGAACGCGGCGAGAGAGAGTGAATTCTGCAAGTCTGCGAGGATTGGAACGCAGAGAGCTTGTCTCACCCGATGGGATAAGCTCGTCGGTTGTGGTAACGGGGTCGTGAATGACCGCCGTCAGCTCGACGAGAAGATTTTCACCAAGCTCGTACTGATCGGGCCAGCTCGTGATGTTCGGACCCAAAATCAGCTCGGTCTCGGGGTCTGCCTTGCCGAAGCCGTAATAAACGCGCTTTTCGTAGACTGACTTGTCAAATTCGTAATCTATGGGTGAATAATCGTAATCAATGTCCGTGGCGGGGGTGATCTTGCCACCGTTTGCCGCCGTCGCTGCTATAGAACGAGCGTCCATCAAAGCAACACCCGAGACCTGACCCTCACCGGGCTTGCTTCCTTCGCGGTTGGGGAAGTTTCTCGTGGTGTGACGGAGAGAAAGTCCATTGTTTGCGGGAACGTCGCCGGCTCCAAAGCAAGGACCGCAGAACGAGGGTTTAATTACTGCTCCGTTCTGCAAAAGGTCTGCGGAAACGCCCGCCTTGGTAAGAGCCAAGGAGACGGGAATACTTGTGGGATAGACCGACAGATTGAAATAGGAGTTACCCACGTTGCCCGTTGCGAGAATGTCGCTCGCCTCCACGATGCTGTCGAACATACCGCCCGCGCAGCCTGCGATAATACCCTGATCGGCAAGCACGCTTCCGTCTGTCTGAACCTTTGAAACGAGGTCAAGACTGCACTTGGGGAATTTCACCTTTGCCTCAGCCTCGACCTTGGCAAGTATCTCCTTGGCGTTTGCAAGGAATTCCTTTATGGTATAAGCGTTTGAGGGATGGAAGGGAAGCGCTATCATAGACTCCATCTTGTCAAGATCGATCTCGATCATAGAGTCGTAATACGCTACGCCTTGGGGCTTCAACTCCTTGTATTCCTCGGGTCTGCCGTGAACCTTGTAATGCTTTTTGACCACATCGTCGGTCTCCCAGATAGACGAGAGACAGGTGGTCTCGGTGGTCATAACGTCGATGCCGTTTCTGAAATCGATAGAAAGATTTTTCACACCGGGACCGACGAACTCAAGCACCTTGTTTTTGACGAATCCGTTTCCAAAGGTCGCGCCAACGAGGGCGATAGCTACGTCGTGAGGACCGATACCGCGTCTGGGAGTACCCTTGAGGTAGACCAAAACAACCTCGGGAGCCTTTATGTCATAAGTGTCTTTAAGCAACTGCTTTACAAGCTCGGGGCCGCCCTCACCAACACCCATAGTTCCAAGCGCGCCGTAACGGGTGTGAGAGTCGGAGCCGAGTATCATCTTGCCGCATCCCGCAAGCTCCTCGCGAGCGTAGGAATGGATGACGGACTGATTAGCAGGAACGTAAATGCCGCCGTATTTCTTCGCTGCCGAGAGACCGAAAACGTGGTCGTCCTCGTTAATAGTTCCTCCAACCGCACATAGCGAGTTGTGGCAGTTGGTCAGCGCGTAGGGAATGGGAAACTCAGTAAGACCGCCTATTCGCGCCGTTTGTATGATTCCAACGTAAGTTATGTCGTGGGAGACCATAGCGTCGAATTTTATCTTCAGAGCGCTATCGTTCCCTGATGTATTGTGAGCGTTAAGTATTTGATAGGCGATAGTGTTCTTTCGTGCCTCTGCCGCATTTGCGTTTGAGGCGTAAAGCACTGCGCCGTTCTCATAAAATACGCCGCTTTCGTGTAATTTGATCATATTGACCTCCGGGATATTGCTAAAAATAAAAAATACATCATTATTATACTATATATGTGCGCTTTAGTCAAGTAAAAAGTTGCAAATTTATGCCGTGAAAATGTCAAAAAAGCATTTTTGTCAAAACTTTAGATTTCTATTTCATCGCGTGAAATAAAATGTAAAAAATGACTATAAGTAGCTGAAATTTTGCTCTGCTTGTGATAAAACAGCGTTGTGGAAGTTGCTAAACGCAAATAATGCTTTTAAAATATGCTCAAACGTCAAATTTTCGTCAAAAAATGCTTCAAAAAATGCAAAAAAACGCTTGCAAAAGTAAAATGTATATGATATAATATAGTTTAGATATATATTGGCGGCGTAGCCGCTCGGATCTACTTATAAAACATCAAAATCAGACGGATTGGAGAACTTATGGAAAGCGTAAAAAACTTCATTAAGCAAAACCTGAGGCTCATACTTTTGATCCTCTGCGTAATACTTGTGTTGACAGGTGTTCTGGTATTTATTTTTGGTGCGGCACCTAACGACGGTCTGCTCAAGATTGCTTTCATAGCATTTGGAATAGTTTTGATACTTCTTGGATGCTCGCTTGTCTTCCTTGCCGCAGTCGTGGGCGAGAGCGAGAATGCGAATTTCTTCCTTTATGATAGTAAGAGAAATGTCAATGTTCCTGTAGAGGAGCTTGATTTCGCGAGGGTAAACAAGAAGATGACCTACGTTATGACAAAACTTGCAAACAACGCGTCGGAGGTTTGGACGGGAAATGTGTTTGCAGAAGATAACGAGGTGTTTGATGGCGAGACCACGTTTGTTCCTCTCGTTGCGTACAAGATACTTTACGACCTTGGAGATAGAGCGAATGAGAGCATTTGGAATCTTTATCTCGCCGCAGATCCTTCTATCATCGATTCTATAGTCGCTGCCCTTGAGCTTAACGGTGACAACGATCTCGGAAAGGCATTTAAATTTCTTCACGAGAATGCCGCAGGAAGCTTTGAAAGAACCGAAAAGTTTTTGGCTGACAACAAAAAGTACATTCAGAACAAGATGGTCAAGTACGTTAAGGCTAACATCGAAAAATTTTAATTTAAAATATCAACACCCCGACTTAAAGCAAGTCGGGGTGAGTTTTTTTGCGCTGATCCTATCAATATTTAAACTGTTTGTTTAAAATACAACAAATGATATAGAAAATAAGTAATGTTGGATGCTTGCTGATCCTTGGATGATTCCTGCGGTTCTGCATCAAACGGCGAGGCAACGACGGCGGCTTTGCTGATAAAATGTTGTGCGAGTACGTCGTGAAAAGTTGCAATGGATGAGTATGCTTGAGTGCGTCGCGAAAGGTTACAATGGATGCGTGTGCGTGCGAGAGTGCTGCGGGTTATCGGACGTTGGTATTACTGCGTTCTGGCACAGCGTGTAAAAAACTGAAATTCGACTCCTGCGAAGGCTATTTGGTGATGATGATGCCAAACTTGAAAAATGGAATTAAATGGTAATGCACCAATATAAAAGCGTTGTTTTTGGGCCTAAGTGATGGTTTTGTGTGAAGAAATGATTGTTAGGGTGGTGATTTCTGTTTGTTTTTCGAAAAATTAATCAAAAATTCACAATTAGAAATGTTAGAAAAATAACCTCGATTTTTGTGCAGAAAACACAAAAAATCATGTTGTGGCAGAGGTGAAGGGCTTATTTGATAAATCAATAAAGCAAATGCGCGCAGGTAAATATAATTTACTTACAGTTTTTAGGTGCGTTTACGGCAAAAAAACAAGATGCAAATTTAACAAAAATGAGTAGATTTTAGCGCTTGCTACTCTTTTTTGGGCAACAAATTGGTAAATTAAAATTAACAACATTTGGCTGCTTTTGCGTCGTTTTTGCAATTAATACAAAACGCAGAAAAATGCGCCTTGAACGTGCCGAAATGAGATGACATTATTTTATGTAGGAAAAGCCGAAAAAGTTAAGTATTGTAAACTTTGTTTCGCTTGACAAAAATAAACTTTCGTGGTATTATATATAAGTAAATTACAGGGTATCATGCGCTATTTTTTAGCAATTTTGGTTTATCCCATCCGGCGTTTTGCTTGTAAAAGGTTTGCAGCAGACCGCTGGTTGAAATTTTATTGCTATAGATGAGAAGCTTTCTGTGCCGAAGGCTTTTTGATTGTGGCGACACGAATTATTGATAATGCTGCAGCAGTATGATCGTTGTTTCTCTCAATTGGGTTTTTGAGCTTACGCTTTAAAGCGCGAGAGTGAGATCGGCTTTAAGTCATACCGCACCGTTGGTAATACCTCCGTGTAACACCGTTTTTCCGGAAGTTGTCCAAAGGATTGTGAGTGGGCTTGGGTGGCAACGCTGCTTTGGCGTGCTGTGCTTGCCCGCTGTGACGGTGTTATTAACGGAAGCATTTACCCTTTACCGAGCGAGGAAAAGCCTTGCTTGAAAACGAATCAGGAGGAAATTTTATGAAGAAAACAGTTTTTCAAAGATCTATGGCGCTTCTGCTTTGCCTGATCTTTGCCGCTGGTTGTTTCTCTCTGAATTCCTTGGCAGCCGACGGTGCGGCGACCAATGCGAACAAAGAGGGAAGTACTGCCGGCGGACCGAATACGTCTGTGTATGACACCAGCGGTGTGCTGGAAGCGCTCAGCTCGATTCCTTACAAGGACTACATGGCTGAACACGCTGACGTTGATCCCCCCGAGGACGATAACACCAAGGTGGTTATCAACGTTTGGGATGATCTCTGCGTGGAAAAGTCTGACGCTGAGTACAGAAAGCCTACTCAGGCAGAGCTTGACGAAAACCCCGGCCTTGACGAAAAGGAATGTATCGTTACTCCCGAGCTTGGGAACGTTTCGTGGACGGTTCCTGCGGGTACCGAGAGAGCAAAGTATATGATCACCATCAATTACTATGCTATTGACGACGGCAAATCCAACGCCGTTGAGCGTACCTTCCGCATCAACAACAAGGTGCCTTTCTCCGAGGCGAGATACCTTACCATAAAGAAGAACTGGGTCAACGATTACGTTGACGCGGTATATAGCGGCAAGGATATCGATAAAGTTAAGCTTCAGGCAGACGATCTTAAGCTTAATTATACGGAGAGCGAGGGCAAGCTTTACATTGAATATCCCAGAGTTTGGACCTCTGCTATCACGGATTTCTGCAATAAGTATTCGATCAGATTCTTTAAGATTGATATACACGGAAACGAGCTTCGTCCTACTGCCAATCAGACCCCTGATTGGGAGAATTACACTCTTGCGGATTCCTCGGGATACTTTACCGAGGCGTTTGAGTTCGTTCTTGGCGCAGGCGACGTTATAACCCTTCAGGGTAAGAACGCTAACCTCGCGATTTCCGAAATCGTTCTTACTCCCGCCCAAAAGCTTGATTCCTATGCGGAGTACAAGGACTATTACTTAAATCAAAAGGGATATAAGCCCGGTGAAGGAACCGTCACAATTCAAGGTGAATACATCGAGGCTGCTTCCGACAAAACGATCTACGCTCTTGAGGATGCCGCTGACGCTATGACCTATCCTCACGACGCCTCCAAAACTCTCCTTAACGTAATGGGCGGAGAAAAATGGCAGACTGCGGGTCAGTGGGTAACATACAGCTTTAAGGTAGACAAGTCCGGTATGTATGATATCGTCACCAGATTCAGACAGAACGTGCTTGACGGTATGTTTGTCAACCGCGCGCTTTACATCTACACCGAGGGCATTCCCGAGGGTGCGGACGGCTATTACAACGGCGCCCCCTTCAAGGAGGCAAAAGCCCTTACATATAATTATAGCGATAAGTGGCAGGTCACCCAGGCGACCAACGGCGAACAGGAATTTTCCTTCTATTTTGATGAAAATGCAACCTATACCATCAAGTTCGAGGTAACCCTCGGAGACATGGGCGAGGTCATCGAAATTGTTCAGGATTCGCTTAATGCTATTAATGATGACTACCTTTCTATCATCCAGCTCACCGGAGCTACCCCCGACGCCTACCGCGACTACGGCTTCTCGAGAATCATGCCCGAGGTGCTTATCGACATGGTAATGCAGGGTCGTGTCCTCAATAACGACGATCCCACGAAGGGCGAGCTTGGTGTCGCGCAAAAACTTACCGCACTTGCGGGACAGAAATCCTCCAGCGTAGGTACTCTCCAGAAGGTTTCCGATCTTCTTATAAAGATGGGTAGGGACGAGGACTCCATCGCGTCCTCTCTTGAAAGACTTAAGTCTTACATCGGTACCTTGGGTACGTTCCTGTCCGACGCAAAGACTCAGCCTCTTGAGATCGACTATATTAGGATCCAGCCCATGGGCGATAACGAGCCTGCGGCTGAGGCAAATATTTTCCAGACGCTTTTCCACGAGATCAGCCGTTTCTTCTGGTCATTCTTCAGAGACTACGATAGCGTAGGCGCTACCAAGGAGACTACCGAGGAGAGCCTTGAGGTTTGGCTGGCTACAGGTCGTGACCAGGCGCAGGTCAAGCGTAACCTCGTTAACAACGTGTTTACCGAAATGACCAAGAAGCAGGGTAAAGAGATTACGGTAGAGCTTAAGCTCGTCGCGGCAGGAACGCTTCTTCCGTCTATTCTTGCAAAGAAGGGTCCTGACGTATACCACGGACTTGCTCAGGCAGATGTTATCAACTACGCTATCCGTTCCGCGATCCTGCCTATGTACTCCGAGAAGGAATCATACTATGATGGCGACACCGAAAACGGAGAGATCCTTATAAGCAAAAAGGATTTCGAGGATACAACCGATATTCTTATCACCGATCCTAATGATCCCAGATACGCTGACAAGGTCTTTAACGACGCGGCAATGATCGTTCTCGGCATGGAGGACGCAGACGGCGATATGAACTATTATGGATTGCCTGAGGCACAGGGCTTTGCTATGATGTTCGTCCGTGTTGATATTCTTGCCGAGACAGGTCTTGATATTCCCAGAACTTGGGATGATATAATGGCTGCGGTTCCTCATCTCCAGGCAAAGAACATGGAGATCGGTATTACCGCCGATACTAACATCCACCTTTATCAGATGGGCGGAGAACTCTTTGCAGATGAAGGTATGAGAATTAATCTTGACTCTAAGGTCGGACTTTCCGCCTTTACCAAGATGTGCGAATTCTTTACAAAATACGGTTTCCCCTACACCTACGATGCGGCTAACCGTTTCAGAACCGGTGAGATGCCTATTCTTATCGGCGACTACACCGGACTTTACAACCAGCTCAAGGTATTCGCTACCGAAATCGACGGCTTGTGGACGATGGTTCCCGTTCCCGGAACTGTTGTGACCGACGAGGACGGCAAGCCGATGTATGATGAGGATGGCAACAAGATCATAAACAACTGCGCGGTATCCGCTGTCAATGCTTCCGTAATAGTTTCCGGAGCAGATGAAAAGGGTAAGACTCAGGACGCGTGGACGTACATCAAGTGGTTCACGGGTAAGGAGTGTCAGGAATCCTACGGTAACGAGATGGTTGCTATTATGGGTCCCTCCGCTAAGTACAACACGGCTAATAAGGACGCTCTCGCAAACGTTCCGTGGACTGCCGAGGAACGCGTAATGATCGAGGCGCAGTTCAACAACCTCGCGTCTATTCCTAACTATCCCGGCTCTTACATTATCGCCCGTTATACAGAATTCGCATTTTTGGCAGCTTATAACGACCGCGAAGATCCTACGCAGGCTCTTCAAAGTTATATCCATACTATTAATAAGGAAATAACCCGTAAACGCGCGGAGTTCGGTCTTGAAACTCTTACGTCGGGCGAAACGCTCGCTGTCAAGAGACTTGGTCAGGCAAGTGCTGCGGTCAAGGAGTTTGAAAGCAGAAGCAATTACGATAAGGCGCTTGCAACCGAGATAACGAATGCAATAAGCAGTAAGGATACCGTAACCCTTGAGGGTGTAGGAAATTCCATTTTGGCTAAGTTCTCGGCTGATGAGCTGAATACGCTTTCGTCGAGCGTTAAGATCGCAAGAGGTCCTGACGTTACCGACGATGAGAAGATCGACAATAACGAGCTTCTTTACTATATCGCAATCGCACTTAAGGATGCCGCTAAGGCACTCGCCAGCTATTGATGATTTTTCATCTTTTATTCCTATATATAAAGGAGATCAAAAATGTCTAAGAAAACAGCAGAAAAGCAAGCTGCTGCGCGCAAGGACATAACCATGAGAGAGTGGATATGGAAAGAAATGAAGCGCAACTGGATGGCATACATAATGGTTGCTCCCTATATGCTCATTTTTACCATATTCACTATTCTCCCAGTCGTTCTTTCGGCAGTTATCAGCTTTACAAACTTCAATATGCTGGAAATGCCCGGTTTCGTCTTCCTTGATAACTACGTTTCACTGTTCTTTGATGACGAAATATTCCTTACAGCATGTACTAACACCTTGATATTCGCGGGTATCGTTGGACCCGCATCCTACCTCCTTTCTTTCTTGGTCGCTTGGTTTATCAACGAGCTTCCTCCCAGGATACGCGCGGTAGTAACACTTATATTCTACGCCCCCTCCATTTCCGGTCAGGTATATCTTATCTGGGGTACGCTCTTCTCGGCGGACTCCTACGGTTGGGTAAACGCGACCCTCTTGGAATTGGGTCTTATATCAAAAGAAATTGCATTCTTTAAAGACGCGGACTACGTTATGCCGCTGTGTATCGTGGTCTCGCTCTGGACGTCTCTTGGTACTGCGTTCCTTTCCTTTATCGCAGGTCTCCAAGGTGTCGACCGCTCTCTCTACGAGGCGGGCGCGGTGGACGGCATCAGAAACCGTTGGCAGGAACTTTATTACATAACGCTTCCTTCCATGAGACCTCAGCTTATGTTCGGTGCGGTCATGGCGATCACACAGGCATTCGGATTTGGCGGTATCGTTACCGCGCTCTGTGGATTCCCCTCGGTGCAGTATTCGGGTCACACCATCATGCACCACTTGGAGGACTACGGTGGACAAAGATACGAGGTCGGTTATTCGTCGGCAATAGCGGTGGTGCTGTTCTTGGTAATGGTCGGCGCTAACGCATTAGTCAAGAAGATTCTCGCGAAGGTAGGTACGTAATATGGCAAAGCTTAGAACAAGAAATCATAAAGTCGTACTTGCACGAAGCGCGGGCGGTGACTTCGGTATTACCGTTATGTTGGTGCTTTTGGGAGCTTTTATGTTCCTTCCCATGGTGTACGTCGTCATGCAGTCCTTCAAGCCTCTCGACGAGCTTTGGATGTACCCCCCCCGATTCTTCGTTATGAGCCCTACGCCCGGCAACTACGCATCGCTCTTCTCTCTGATGAGCTTGAACTGGGTTCCTTTCTCCAGATACATATTCAACACGGTGTTCACATCCGTGGCAGGTACCTTTGGACACCTGTTTATCGCCTCTCTGGCGGCGTATACTCTGGCTAAGATCAAGTTCCCGGGCGGCAAGTTTATGTTCAAGACCGTTCAGACATCCCTTATGTTCCACGCGACTGTAACTGCAATTACTTCCTTTATTATAATGTCGCTCTTTGGATGGCTTGATACCTATCTCGCAATTATCGTTCCTGCATGGGGTTCTACTCTCGGTCTTTACCTTATGAAGCAGTTTATGGATACCGCGGTTCCCGACACGGTTCTTGAGTCTGCCCGTCTTGACGGCGCAAGCGAGCTTAAGACCTATTGGGTCATCGCGATGCCTATGGTTAAGCCCGCGTGGCTTACCCTTATCGTGTACTCCTTCCAGTCTCTCTGGAATGCGGGTGCATCGATGTACATTCACTCTGAGCAGCTCAAGTCCTTTAACTACGCTATCGGACAGATCACCGCGGGCGGAATCAAGCGCGCGGGCGCATCCGCGGCAGCTCAGGTTATCATGATGCTCGTTCCTATCATGGTATTCGTATTCTCGCAGTCCAACATCGTTGAAACAATGGGCTCGAGTGGAATGAAAGACTAAAAAAGGAGGTCAATTATGAAAAAATCAGCAAAAATTTTATGCGTAATATTTGCAGTTGTTATGATTGCCTCCTGCGTAGTCATAGGCGCCGGCGCAAGCTCCGCCTATCAGACCTATACATACTCCATAGGCGGATTTGCGCTCTATTCTCCCGATGCTTATACCGCGCAAAGCCCCGTGGTCGATTCCCAGTACATGGGACTTGACGTTGCGATAAACAACCCTAACGACCTTGTTACCGACGATGCGGGAAATGTTTATATCGCGGATACCGGTAACAACAGAATAGTTTGTCTGGATCGCTATTATAAAGTCAAGTTTTTGATCGACAAATTCGTAAACGCGCAGGGCGTTAACGACTCCCTGACTGCTCCCGAGGGTCTTTTCATAACCCATGACCGCATTTGGGTATGTGATACAGGCGCTGCAAGAATAGTAGTATTCGACAGAAACGGAAACTTCCTTAAGATAATCGAGGCTCCCGAGTCCAATCTTTTCGGTGACTCCAAGCTTTATAGCCCCGTGGCTATCGCGGTCGACCAGTACGACAGACTCTTCGTCGTATCTGCAACCACCTATCAGGGCATCATCGTTATGACCGAGGAGGGTGAGTTTACCGGATTTATCGGCGCTCAGGCGGTAACTCTTTCGGCATGGGATATTCTTTGGAGAAGATTCCGTACCGACGAGCAGAAGGCACAGCAGAATCAGGTCGTTTCGACCGAGTTCAACAACATTACCATCGATAAGGACGGCTTTATTTACGTAACCACGTCCACCATTGAAGAGGGTTCTGTTGGCAACGCGATCAAAGGCAAGAGCAAGGACGGTAAATATATGCCCGTCAAGATGCTCAACACCAACGGCGACGAGATCATGAAGCGTAACGGCTTCTGGCCTCCTGCGGGTGAGGTTGACTACAACTCCAGTGCCGCTGACAAGGGTAAGACTCCTACCGGCGTATCTACCATTATAGATGTAGCGATCGGTCAAGAGGGAACATGGTCTATAATCGACTCCAAGAGACAGAGAATATATACCTACGACAGTAACGGTAATCTTCTCTTTGCATTCGGTGATATAGGAACCATGCTCGGTAACCTTACGGGTATCGAGGCGATAACCTATCAGGATGACAAAATGCTGGTGCTTGATAAGACCAACGCGTCAATCACGGTATTCAAGAGAACTGAGTACGGAGACACTCTTATAGCTGCGATCGCGGCAGAGAACGATCAGGATTTTGATACAGCTATCCAGCTCTGGACAGAGGTTCTTAAGAGAAACTCCAACTTCGATACCGCGTACGTCGGAATCGGTCAGGCTATGTACCGTAACGGTCAGTATGAGGAGTCACTTGAACAGTTTGAGGCGGCTTACGATACCGAGAACTGGTCTAAGTCCTTCCAGGAGATCAGACGTCAGTGGATGTCCGAGTATTTCCTTATTCTTATAGTAGGTATTGTAGGAATAATCGTTGCGTTCTACTTCATCAGCAAGAAGATAACCGAGGTTAACGCAAAATACACCGTATCCGGCGGAAAGAGAACGTTTGTGTCCGAGCTTTTGTACGGATTTTACGTAATGCTCCATCCGTTTGACGGCTTCTGGGATCTTAAGCATGAAAAACGAGGCTCAGTGAGAGCGTCTCTCGTATATCTTGTAATTGCGATCCTCACCTTCTACTATCAGTCCATAGGACAGGGATATTTGCTCAATCCCACGGGCGCATATTCGTCCATGGGAAATCAGGCGATCGGCGTACTGGTTCCCCTGTTCCTCTTTGTAATAGCAAACTGGTGTCTTACTACGTTGTTCGAAGGAGAGGGAAGCTTTAAGGATATTTTCATAGCTACCTGCTATAGCTTGGTTCCTATCCCGTTGCTTCTTATCCCCGCAACGATTGCCTCTAATGTAGTAACCAATTCTGAGATCGGTATAATTTCCATGCTTTCTACAGTTGCTTTCATCTGGCTTGGAATACTTATCTTCTTCGGAACTCAGGTTACACACGACTATACAATGTCCAAGAACGTGATCATGATCGCGGCAACCGCCGTAGGTATGGTATTTATCATATTCCTCGTGCTGTTGTTCTCGACTCTGGTCGGAAAAATGGTCAGCCTGGTTACAAATATTGTTACCGAGCTGCAATATCGAATGTAATGAAGACAGGAGAGTGATGATATGAAAAAATTTAATAGAATAATTTCGATGCTCTTGGCTGTTTTCATGATTATGAGCGCGTGTTCTGCTTTAGCTACTATCCAGGTTTTCGCTGACGATGCGACAAGCAATGACGAGCAGGATACCGAAACCCCCTCGACATCGGTTGGAAATACCGTTATTTCCACGGATCCCGAAACAGATCCCTACATTAATAATATTTACGCGACACCTGAAGACAAGATCGCAACCATGAGATTGGCTATCCGAAAGGATGGATTTGAACTTTACGTTGACGATTATTCCGGCGAGGTTGCTTGTGTCAACACGATCACAGGCGAAAAGCTCTTTACCAACCCTTATGATGTTGGAGCGTCTACAGGTAACGCAACCACAAAATATGAGATCCTTTCTCAGATAATCGTAAACTTTACCGACAATGCTCAAGGCGGACAGTTCAAGACCTTCACAAGCTACCAGGAAGCCGCACAGCGAGGACAGATCATTACCGAGAACATCAAAGACGGTATTCGTGTAGAGTATACTATCGGTCGTGAGCAGAGCAAAACGCTGGTTCCCCGTCTTATCTCTAAGGAAAGATTTGACGAGATGATCCTCTCCAAGCTCGAGGAAGCGTTCCCCGACGGAAAGCTTTACGAAAAGGCTGATTCTTCAGCTTTGCTTGACGTTCAGGCATTCCTTACCAGATATACTCTTTATTCCTTGGATAAGGTCGATATGCCTGCCGAGCAGAGAAACACGTTTGGATACATCAGTGATAACCTTAACGCCTCCGACCGTGATAAGGCTCGTGTTATCAAGGATTATCCCGTAGTTTCCAAAATGGCTGTCTACGTATTCGACACCACCGCAAGTGAAGCCGAGGTCGCAGACTGCGAGGAAATCGTTCTCAAGTATTGTCCCGAATACACCTACGAGGAGTTGGAGTGGGACCATGCTATGACAGATTATGAGTCTGATGATGAAAACCCTCCCGTATTCAGACTTGCTCTTGAATACAAGATCGAGGAGGACGGTCTTTCCGTAAGACTTCCCGCGAACGGTATTCGTTTCAACGAGTCCCTCTATACTCTTGAGAGCATTGACGTGCTTCCTTACATGGGCGCCGGCAACAGCGGATACAAGGGTTACAATTTCTTCCCCGACGGTTCGGGTACGCTCTTTGATTTTGAGGAGCTGAACACTTCCACCAGCCGTTCTGTTGTGGGCAAGGTGTACGGTACTGACTTTGCTTATCACGAGATAAGCGGAACCTACCAGAAGCCTATTCGCTATCCTGTATTTGGTATAGTTGAGGAATATTCTTACTACAACTACACCGTTTCCAATATCGATACCGGAGACGTTATTTCGTCAAACAATATCTCGGGCGCGATCGTTGAAACCATCAAAGCCTATGAAAAGGGTGAGAACGGAAGCGTATACAAGGGTAAGGAAAGCAAGCTTTATTCGACCTACAACAATATTATCAACAACGCCGAGGCTACCGAGACCAAGGTCACCGATAAGCGCGGATTTGTTGCCATTATTGAGGAAGGTGACGCTTTGGCATCGCTTTCTACCTACCACGCAGGATCTCTTAGTGACTATAACACAATTAAGATGTCCGTAGTCCCCAGACCCAAGGATACATACAATCTTCAGGAGTCTATTTCCGTTGGTTCGGGCGGCGATTTCTCGATCGTCTGCGACCGTAAGTACGTTGGTTCTTACAAAATGAAGTATATCCTTCTTTCCGATACTGCCAAGGAGGATCTTGCTCTGCCCGAGAGCATGAAAAACGTAGATTACAAGACCTACGATACATCCTGGATGGGTATGGCGGTTGCATACCGTGAGTATCTCACCGACGAGAGCGTGGGAGTTCTTACTAAGTTTACAAAGGATGATATTATCGAGAACAATATTCCTCTTTATATCGAGACCTTTGGAGCTGTTGAGACAACAAAGAAGATACTTTCTATTCCCGTTAACATGATGGAATCCCTCACTACGTTTGAAGATGTAGCGGAGATGTACGATCACCTCTCCGGACAGGGAATCAAGAATATCAACTTTAAGCTTACCGGATATGCAAACGGCGGTATGTATTACTCCGTACCCGGAAAGCTTGAGTTTGAAGAGGTTGTCGGAGGAAACGCATGGTATCAAAATCTTCTCTCCATATTTACAAAGGATAAGGACGGTTTCCAGGAGCTTCTTGACAAGGCTGCAGGAATCAATGCGGAAGATGGAAAGAATCTTGGCATATTCCCTGATTTTGATTTAGTCTATCAGCTTGGTGACGAATGGTTTGACGGATATAATCAGTTCGACCACGCCGCAAAGACTATCGACGACAGATATGCAACGAGAAGAGAGTACAGCACTACTCAGCAGAAGTACATGAACTATTACGAAATAGTTATTTCTCCCGCATATTTCGACATTCTTTACAACAGAATAGAGAAGAATTATGCTGACAAATACGAGAACGTAACCGGAATTTCGGTTTCTACTCTCGGTCAGTGGCTTAACTCTGACTTTGATGAGGATGAGCCTTATAACCGCGAGGACTCCAAGCAGTTTACCATCGAGGCGTTTGAACACTTTGATGCTAATTATGCAGAGGTAATGACCGATGGAGGTAATGCGTACGTTTGGAAGTATGCCGATCATATGCTTAATATGTCGCTTGACTCCTCTCGTTACAATTTCTCCTCTAACGCAGTACCCTTTATAGGTGTTGTTCTTCACGGCTCGGTGAGCTTTGCGGGCGAACCCCTTAACATGGAGGGTGACATGCAGTACGCGATCCTTAAGGCAATCGAGAACGGCGCGTCTCCTTACTTTATCCTTTCTATGGATAATACCGACGTGCTGAAGGATTACTTCGACCTCAGCCAGTATTACTCCATCAGATACGACATCTGGAAGGATGATATTGCGGGAGTATATCATACCTTGAACGACGTTCTTAGTGATGTTCAGGATAAGTATATTGTAGGCCATGAGTTCCTCGAGGGTGGTGTTCGTATCCCCGACTCGGATGAGCTTGAGTCTGACATTTACAATGAACTTCTCAAGGATATTGAAAATGAGGACAACGCCGCAGAGATACTCTGGATGGAAATCAAGCTTGAAGCAAGCAACGCGAGAAAGAATGGAAAGATTGCAGAAGCTCACGCGGCAGAAGCGGTTGCAGCTGTTTTGGCATCCTACATCGCTCACTCCAAGGCAGTTAATAATGCCGTTGGATTTGACGAAGATTACTTTGACAGAGTAAAAGAAGCGTATATCCTCTACTATAACGCAGTTGAATCCGGAGATGAGGAAGCTATCAAAAAGGCAGAGAGCATAAAGAATGCAGTTGCTGCATTTAACCGTCCCGTATCCGAATACGAAAAGAAGCATAACCATATGGATGAGGTTATTGCTGAATATACCGCAGATCTTGAGGAAGCAATTAAGGCATATTGCGAAAAGAACAGCTTGACCGACGATATTAAGCTTGACTATGGCAAGACTACTATCGTTAACGCCCACACACAGTACTATAATGTAAAGAGTTTGCTTAAATCTGCTTATGCAGCTCTTGAAGCCGCAACAACAGATGAGGATAAGGCTAAAGCTCAGGCAAACATAGACGAGCTTGAAGCAAATGCTCAAACCTATCTTGATACAATCAACGATAAGGATCTTAACGAGCTTGCAAAACTCTATTTCAAGATGGATGCGGCAGTGTATGGAAAGCAGCAGGTTATCAGCTCCAAGTTTAACATCGATTTCGATGAGTTTGTAGCTGTAAAGGCGGCAAACGATGAAACCACCGCTTATTATTCCAGATATAGGAATCTTATCAGGAAAAACGAGGCAGACGATACTATTCTTGGATGGTATGAAAGCTACATTGAAAACGACATAGCTGCCAAATCGCTTGACGAAGAAGTTAATTCTTATGCAAAAATGAAGAATGGCGGTTACGTAGATAACTACGTCGAGGCATGGGCTAAGGCTTCCGCTCTCAAGGAGCTTGGTTACGACGTCAGTGAGGACGAGGCTAAGAAGAAAGATTACACCATGGCGTGTGAGATGGCGAATAGCGTAAGACTTCTTGCGGTTCAGAGTGTTGCAACACTCCAGAGTACTGATTACAGAACGATCCTCAACTACTACGAGAGTACCAAGACCCACATGGCTATTGCGGTTGCTGCAATCGAGGTTCTCGCAAAGAGCGAGGGCGTTGAGATCAAGTACGCCGAGGGTAGCGAGAGAACGATTCGTGACATCACAAACTACGATGAGATCGCTATCAAGTCGGGTATCGTCAAGCAGGCGATCGACCGCGCGATCTATGTTGCGGACTGCGTTGAGCTTGGTAGATACGAGCTTATAGTTGAGGGCAGAGAGACCAATATAACCATCAACGGTCATAAGGTCAGATCTGCAAGAGGCGATGACGGTAAGGACTACTACTTCTACGGAACAAGCGAGGGTGGATATTCCTACTTTACCATCGGAGCTAACGGTGATACCGAGGTTTACATTATTCCTAACTCCAAAAAGCTTTCTGCCAAGGTTGGTGATCTTGATTTGTATCAGGTTACAGGACAGAATCTCTACTTTACCGCAAGCCTTGAGGGTGGATATACCTACTACGAATTCGATGAGTATTATGAAAAGTATGTTCCCAAGGCAGTTACTGTTTACAGTGGCGAAAAGGTAGCTGGTCTTGCAGATGGTACCGTGATCTTCTATGATTCCGATAAGGACGTTTACTATTCGGTAAACGAGGACGGAACTTATAACCGTTATACTTATACCAAGTCTCTTACCGAGCATATGAACCTTACCATTTCCGCTACCGAGGCAACAAAGCAGATGGCGTTCGATATGGTTGCGAAGTGTTCTGAATTCGATACGACCTTCAAGGAGGACGTTCAGAGAAGAATAGACCGCGACAACACACCTAAAGAAGAACCCAAGGAAGACGACGATGGCGTTTCCAGATATGATACCGAGAATATCGTTGCGGTAACCTACGGAGACGACGTTAATAATCCTTATAAGACGGTTATTCTTAACTACAATAACTATACTGTCAATATCGTTTACGACGGTGTAGAATATACCATTCCCGCATACGAATTCGTAGTGGTTATGGTAGCTGACAAAAAATAAGGAAGGAGGATAATATAATGAACGAAATGAAGAACGAAATTAAGCTTGAAGCTAAAAAAGTTCCCAAGAAAAGAAAGATCGCGTCTCTTGACAAGAGAAAGGCGCGAGCAGGTTGGATCTTTGTATTACCCTTCCTGATAGGTTTTGTTTGCGTTTATCTGCCGATAATAACAGACTCGATCTGGTTGGCATTTAACGAGCTGACCATCCTCCCCGAGGGATATGCATTGACCTTTATAGGCTTGGAAAACTTTGAATACGCCTTGTTAGAAGACGCAAACTTCGTACAAAAACTTGTGACAGGTATCGGCGAACTTGTATTTGAGGTTCCCGCAATACTGTTGTTCTCACTCTTCATGGCGGTTCTTCTGAACCAGAAGATGGCAGGACGCGCAGCGTTCCGCGCAATCTTCTTCCTGCCCGTTGTTCTTTCAACGGGCATCATGGAGAGCATCGAGATAAGCAATATTCTCGGCTCCAGCATGGGTGACGCGAGTATAGACGATGGCTCGGGCGGAAGCGCTTCGGAGGGAATCGTATCGGCGCTTGACGTTGAAGCTCTGTTTGCTAATATGAAGGTTGGTCAGGAGCTTGTCAAATACGTCGTTGACATCATCAACGATATTTACTCGATCGTTAACCGCTCGGGCGTTCAGATGCTTATATTCCTTTCGGGTCTGCAGTCTATTTCACCTGCGATCTACGAGGCGTGTAAGATCGACGGCGCAACCGGCTGGGAGACCTTCTGGAAGATAACCTTCCCGATGATCTCGCCCATGATCCTTGTAAACGCGGTCTACACTATCATCGACGCATTCACCACCGAGTCGAACACCGTTATGGCTTACATTTCAAGCGTTTCTGTTGAAAGTAAGGTTGAAGGCGCGGCAATGTCCTGGATGTACTTCTTGATAGTTGTAGCAATACTTGCGGCTGTTGCAGGTATTATGTCAATGTTCGTCTTCTATCAGAGAAGAGACTAAGAAAGGAGGAGAAAAATGGATAATTCTACTGCTAAAATCAAAAAAGATACCAAAAGAAAGATCAAAGCGGATTTTGACCGTTCTCCTCTGAAGGATAGACTTAAAGCTAAGTTCCTTAACTTCTATTTCTTCCAAAACATTGGTGTAAAGATATTCAGATTCGTATTTCTTCTGGGCATTGCTTACGTCGTTCTCTATCCCTTCTTTACGAAGATCGCGGGCTCATTCATGGCTCCCGAGGATTTCAGAGACGTAACCGTAAGACTTATACCTAAGAACTGGTCGGTTGATATTTACAAGGCAATATGGACAGAGCTTAACTATATGGAAGCGTTCACAAATACGCTCCTGCTCTCTTTGGCGTGCGCGCTGCTTCAAACCTTTACCTGTTGTCTGATCGCGTACGGTATTGCAAAGTATAAGTTCAAGGGTAACGGAATAATCTTTATGCTGGTCATGCTTACCATGATCGTGCCTCACAAGACGCTGATGTCCTCTATGTCGCTTAAATTCACATATTTTGACATATTTGGAATAATCTCGTTCCTGAGTGGCGGAGCATCAATAGACATTCCGGGATTTGACGGAATAAACAATATTCTGTCGCAAATAAATATCCTTAACAGTCCGGGTGGAATTAAGCTTATAGATACTATATGGCCTATGATCATCCTATCTGTTACGGGTCTTGCATTCAAGAACGGTCTTTACATATTCATGCTCAGACAGTTCTTCCGTGGAATTCCCGATTCCCTTGAAGAATCCGCGTATATCGACGGTTCGGGCGATTTCAGAACCTTTATTCAGATCATCATTCCCATGTCTGTGCCTATGATGATAACAGTATTCCTGTTTGCATTCTGCTGGCAGTGGACGGATAGCTTCTACATTCAGTTGTTCTTCTCTAACCTGAGAAAAGCACCTACGACGCTGTCGGCGTTACTGAGAGAGGAAGTGTTCAATAATGTTATTACGGGTATGAGAGTTGATGAGCTGAAAACCGATACGGAGCTTTACACAACCGCAATACGTAATACCTTGGGTATAATGATAATTCTGCCCCTGGTTATACTGTATTCGTTCATGCAGAGATACCTTGTTGAAGGTATTGAGCGTTCCGGTCTTACCGCAGAGTAATTTGATCGGAAAAATAATTTGGGAGACTCTCAAAAGAGAGTCTCCCGTTTTTTTATCTATATTGATTTGTCTGCTTATATGGAGGAGTTTTCTTGAACTTGCAGGCTGTCGACGTATATTTTGCGTTGCTTCATAATGTTTCTGACTATTTCATCAGAGGTGATCGCGTCTATGCAGGGAAGAGAAATTATGGAGTCTACGGTTGTTATGGTGAGATAGCAGGGCTTTGTCAAAAACGAGCTTTTATTAAAAGTGACGCTTTTTTGTTCTCTGACTATTTCTGCCGAAATTATTTTGTCGTAAGTGGGTTCAAAGATGTTGTTCGTAACCTGATCGTCGTAAATAAGTGAGATCTCACGATTAAGAATGTATAATCTATCCTTTAAAATGCGTATTTTCGATCTGGAAAACTCACTTGTGCGAAGCTCACCGCTTTTTAGTCTTTTAATCATCACGCCGTCGTGATATCTGTACCCCTCAACGGTGATCTCCTTGTAATTTTTCAAAAGCTTCAACTGATAACTTCTGTTACTGTCAATATCGATATCAAGTCCCGCCATTTTGTTGGAGATAAAGCTTTCTATATGATCGTCCGTAACCCTTCCGACCGATCCCACAAGAAAAAGTACCAGTCCCGTAGGAGTGCATAGCGTTCCCAAAAGGTATCCTATAAAACTAAAACTCCAGCCGAGCCAAAGACAAAGAAATCCAGCCACAAGAAGAATGCCTCCGATTATAGTCAAGCTATCGGATTTTTTGAAATAATTAATTGCGTTTTTTGTATGCGTATCAAGCTTTGATCTTTTCATCGCGCCTCCGAATAGGTGTAATATATCTATATTATAGGTTATTGGGCGCGAATTGTCAATAGATAGTTAGTTGAATTTATCTATACGTTTTTTTTATTTAATGTGTGGATAAAACGTTTGCAAGTTTGAATTAAACAGACCTTATCCAAACACTATTTTTAAAGCTTGCCGCAAAGGTCTGCGTGGAGCTTTGAGATTATTTTCTTTTCAAGGCGCGAGATATAGGACTGAGAAATGCCGAGGTGGTCAGCTACGTCCTTTTGCGTCATTTCGGGGTATCCGTCAAGACCGTAGCGAAGTATTACTATCTGACGGTCACGCGGCTCAAGCGCGTTTACCGCCCTGCGTATCGTGGCGATCTCCTCGCGTCGCATAATATCGTCTGCCGCCGAGTCCTCGTCGGTGCTTAGTATATCGGAAAGCAATAGCTCGTTGCCGTCCCAATCCACGTTCAGCGGTTCGTCTATGGAGATCTCACCAACTCGCCCCGAGTTCTTTCTGATATACATCAGGATCTCGTTTTCGATGCAACGTGACGCATAGGTTGCGAGCTTAATGTTTTTGTCAGCGCAGAAAGTGTTGACCGCTTTTATAAGTCCACCCGTGCCGATACTTATGAGATCCTCGATATTAATTCCGGTGTTTTCAAACCTTTTGGCAATATAGACCACCAAGCGAAGGTTGCGCTCAATGAGTATTTGTCTTGCCTCCTCGTCGTAGGGCAGACGGGATATTACCTCGGCTTCTTCCTCTCTTGTAAGAGGGGGAGGGAGCAGATCGGGGCCGTTTATATAAAATATCCCCTCTGTTTTGGACCTTCGAGTGAAAAATTTTGAGACTTTTTGCCTTAAAGTAAATATAAATACTTGAAATTTCGTTGGCATGACGACTCCTCTCGCATTTTTGTGGATTTAAGCTTTCAATATCTCTGACGGAATTATCGCCTGACACCCATCGGCACTTTTGCCGATATCGGACGGCGCGATCAGCGCGTCAAGCTCTTTTGTAACGGTTTTGTTTTTCTTTGTTGTAAGCTTTGCGCAAAGCTTGTCGGGAATAGCGGCGCAAAGCGAAGACCTGCCGCTCGCGGTGTTTATTGGAATTATACGCATCCCCCTTATATGTATTCCTTGTGACGGCATTTCACCCAATAAAAAATTGTCAAAAACCGAAATGTCGGTTATCCCCGCAAGAGTGTTTCGGTCGATCAGGACGATTGACTTTCCCGAGAGTGGGTCCCTGACAAGATTTCCGCTATCAGATAACGCTTTTACGGTTACGGACCGTCCCGCAAGAGTGACCGTCAGCTCACATTCCTTGACGGATGATCTATGGGAAATCAATTCTCCGCTTCTGAGAGATATTATGCCTGCTATGGCGGCGATAATGGCGAATAGGAAGGTGGAAATGCCGTCACCGTCGATAGTATCAAGGGGAAGATCAAGCCGATTAAGGAGATTGAAGATGGCAGTCATAGCGCCGCCCGTCATCATTGATATCCCAACGAAAAGGAATCCGCAGATCAAGGTCGAGGATATGCGTCTGCCTTTTTCTGCAAAGGCTATGGCGCTGATAACGAGACAGAACAAGGCATCTGATATAAGATTTACGGGGGCGGAAAATATTAGAAAGACCGATATTACCGAATATATTCCGCCGACGGCAGCAGCTATTATCATCCGCAAAAGCTTTTGCTTTTTGTGCAGGACCTTGGCGCAAACGTATAAGCAGAGATAATCCATACTGAAATTAATTAAGAAAAGCAGATCTATGTATATGTCCTGTACCACGGCGATCTCCTTTCATAATAACGTATATAAATTATACAACCATACGTGAGAGAAGTTTGTCGCATTGTGTAGAGCATAAAATTTTATTTTTATCGCCATGATGTAACAATCGATATAACAATAAACGATATGTTTATAAGAGGCTTTTATCAATAACGGACTTTGAATGGCATATTTTGGACATTGCGTTGCATTTTGAAAATACAGATGTTATAATTAAGTTGTATATAAAAAATAGGAGGTCAATTTCATGAGATTTTTGGTTATGACGGATATTGAGGGCGTTACGGGTGTAACGACCTTCCCTCAAGCAGAAAAAAGCGATTTCGGTAAAGAGATGCTTATGAACGATCTTTGCGCCGTACTTGAGGGTATCAAGGATGCGGGCGCCGAGGCTGTAGTTTACGATATGCACACGGACGGACGAAATGTGGACATCAGCCGCATAGATGCTCCTGTGGTTATGGGTAAACCTATTCGCGGTGACATCTGGCGCGGTGTCGGCAATAAGTTTGACGGCTTGTTTTTGCTTGGACTTCACACCATGCAGCATACGGGTCATCTTTTGGCGCATAGCTATCTGCGCGAGTATGACGCTATATATTTAAACGGACTTCTCGTCGGTGAGATCGGTATCGAGGCGGCGCTGGCGGGCGAGCAGGGAATACCGCTTAAGTTCATTTCGGGTGACGATATGGGATGCGCCGAGGGCGAAGCGCTTATTGAAAATTTGGTCACTTGCCCCGTAAAGACCTCGCTTGGCGACGATACTGCTATCTGTATGTCCCCCGAGACTACGGCGCAGATGCTTCGCAAAAAGGCTTCCGAGGCGGTAGGTGCCAAGATCAAGCCTTTTGAGGTCAAAGCCCCCTATGAGATAAAGATAGTTTACTCGGAATGCCGTTATCTTGAAATAATGAAGCAGATACACCCCGAGATCTTCGTTGACGAGCGCACGGTCGTGATGAAGGGCGACAATCTTTTGAAAACATGGTCGCAGTACCTTACTTATGAAAAGGAAATGGTGAATTTTAAATGAAAAACGCTATTTTAGGTGTAAATCACCAATTTTTATATCCCGCGTCGATCACCGACGCTCAAGCGCATACCGATAGCCTCAAGGAAGCGGTTGAGTTTGATCTTGTGGATGCGCTTGACTGCTGGGTCTGGAGAGGTCAGCGAGCAAAAGAGGAAATTGCGATCCTCCGCGGAAGCGACAAGATAATCAATTATAATATCGGCGACAGAGCAGGCGAGGTTCCCACATTTCCTTGTTCTCCCGACAAAGCAGAGCGTGTAAGAGCATACGACACGATCATGCGCGAGTGTGAATACGCTCTTGAGCTTGGTTCGAAGAAGATAGTTTTCGCCAGCGGACCCGATCTGCCCGAGGACAGAGATGGGGCAAAGGAAAGACTTGGAGAGCTTATCGTGGCGATCTCAAAGCAGCTCCCCCGTGACGTAACTCTTGCTCTTGAACCCACCGACAGAGATATTGACAAATATTTTCTGTTAGGCCCTCTTGACGAGACCGTTGACTTCATTAAAAAATGGCGCAGATACGTACCCACTCTCGGTCTGCTTATTGATATGTGCCACGTGCCGATCATGCACGAGACCCTCGAGTCGGCTCTCCGAAAGGCTGACGATACTCTCGTACATATCCACCTTGGAAACTGCATGATAAAGGACAAAAACGACCCGTTCTACGGCGACAAGCACATCCCGTGGGGATATAAGGGTGCGGAGTACGGCGATGACGAGGGCGTAAAGTTCTTGAAGATGCTGGAAAAGATCGGTTATTTTGACAAGTCGGGCGCAACGGTATCCTTTGAGATGCGTCCTTATGAGGGGACAAGCTCCAAGGAGAGCCTTGCAAAATTCGTTGATGTCTGGAATAGAGCGAAAAAGACGAATTAAGATAAATCAAAATTTGAAAACGTTTAATGGAGGAAAATCTAATGAATTACACCATTGAAGCAAAATGCGGCAAAGAATACGACGTTGTAGTATGCGGCGCGGGTACCGCGGGCGTTATGGCAGCGATAGCGGCAGGCAGACAGGGCGCGAGCGTTCTGCTGCTTGAAAGATCCTTCCACGTCGGCGGAATGCTGACCGAGGGTAACGCTGGAATTACAAAATTTACCGAACACTGTAAGGATCTTGAGCAGTACAAGCGTGAGGTTCTTGACGTGCTTGGAACTAATCCCCGAAGCGTTCAGGTTGCGGGCGGTATCGCTCACGAGTTCTGTATGAGACTTGTAGCGGCAGGCGGAGCATCGGGAACTAACGGCGATCTTGGAAGCTACGTTTTCACCGAAAGATATGCGGCGGAGGCGCTGCTTCTTGATATGCTTGCCGAGGCAGGCGTTGAGATACTGTACGACAGCAAGGTCTGCGTCGTCGATATGGACGGTGACACGCTTAAGAAGGTAGTCGTTGCCAACAAGGAAGGCTTTGTAGAGTATGGCGCAAAGTGCTTTATCGACTCTACGGGCGATGCTGACGTGGCGGCGCTTTCGGGTGTTGATTTTTCTCTCGGCGCAAACGAAAACGATATTGCCGAGGGCGGCGCGAGAAAGCTCGGACAGATGCAGCCTATGGGTACGATGTACCGCGTTGAGGGCGTTGATTTCGAAAACCTTTTCAGGTATTTCGAGACCAATCCCGGCTTTACTCACCAGACCTGTGCGCTTCAAGACTTTGAAAACATCAAAGAGAGCTACGCCAAGGGAGAAATGTGTTGCTTCTGTGTGCCGATAACTAATCCCGATCCCGTAAGCGGCGCAAGCCATCCCAAGGTTTTGGTGCAGATATATGTAACTCCCTCTCATTCGGGTGCGATCCTGCTCTCGTTTGGCCCCACGCATAACTCCTTTGTGGGCGACGGAACTAACCCCCGTCAGTTGACCAAGGGTCAGAATTATCTTGTCAAGGGCGCTCTTGAGATAACCGAGATCCTGCGTCGCGAGTATCCCGCAGGATTTGCTAACGCAAAGGTTACTCACGTTCCCGACATCGGTGTGCGTGAGACCAGACATATCGTTGGTAAATACGTTATGAACGCAATCGACGTTATGTCGGGTAAGGATTTTGAGGATTCGATCGGTTGCGGTGGTCACCATATCGACACCGATACCGCTCCTGATGATGTGAGGGCTATGGGCATGGTGCATTGGAGATACCATATTCCATATAGCATTATGTTGCCCGAAAAGGTCAAAAATCTGCTTGTGGCGGGCAGAGCTGTTTCTGCAACTAAGTTGGCGAGCGGAACTCTCCGCGTGTCTGTCTCCTGTATGCAGATGGGCGAGGCGGCAGGAGTCGCTGCGGCAATGGCGGCGAAGGACGGCATCTCTCCCGACGAGATCGACGTTCAGGCTATGAGAAAGATCCTTATCGACGGCGGCGCGATTGTTTAAAGCGTTTAAAAATAAGAAAGCACCCTTACCGAAAGGTCAGGGTGCTTTTGGTATAGTTAATAAAGACAAATCCGAACCCCACCATCGTGTGATAAGGTTCGGATTTTCGATGACGACACCCGATCTTTGGGCGCCGACACTGTCGGCTGGTGCGGGTAACAGGGGTCGAACCTGCACGAATTAACACAAGATCCTAAATCTTGCGCGTCTGCCAATTCCGCCATACCCGCGAACAATAGTTATTGTAGCACATAAAAGGGAATTTGTCAATACTTTCAATTCAATTTATTTTGCCGTGGTATATACATTAATTGGAGTTTGTAAAGAAGTTTACGATGAACACGGTTGTAGGGGTGAGCATTGGTCGCCCGCCGAAAACGATTTAAAATCAACGCAAGCGGGCGACCAATGGCGTTTGTTGGTCTTAAAACACTCCCCGATAAACCAAAAAAGCAACTCCCGTGGGAGTTGCTTTTTATGTGCAGTTTATCGTTTAAAATTAAGCGAGCTCTGCGAAGTACTTGATTGTACGAACCATCTGAGAGGTGTAGGAGTTCTCGTTGTCGTACCAAGAAACAACCTGTACCTGGTAGGTGTCGTCGTCGATCTTTGCAACCATGGTCTGGGTAGCATCGAAGAGAGAACCGTAGGTGATACCGATAACGTCGCTCGATACGATCTCATCGGTGTTGTAACCGAAGGACTCGGTAGCAGCAGCCTTCATAGCAGCGTTGATAGCGTCCTTAGTTACGTTCTGACCCTTAACAACTGCGATAAGGATAGTGGTAGAACCGGTGCAGGTAGGAACTCTCTGAGCTGCGCCGATGAGCTTGCCGTTAAGCTCAGGAATAACAAGACCGATTGCCTTTGCAGCGCCGGTGGAGTTAGGAACGATGTTCTGAGCGCCAGCTCTTGCACGTCTGAGGTCACCCTTTCTGTGAGGACCGTCGAGGATCATCTGGTCACCGGTGTAAGCGTGAACAGTGGTCATGATACCGGACTGGATGGGGAATGCATCGTTAAGAGCCTTAGCCATAGGAGCGAGGCAGTTAGTGGTGCAGGATGCAGCAGAGATGATCTGATCCTCTGCGGTAAGAGTTTCGTTGTTTACGTTGTAAACGATGGTCTTGAGGTCGTTGCCTGCGGGAGCAGAGATAACAACCTTCTTAGCGCCTGCCTGAATGTGAGCCATGGACTTCTCCTTAGAGGTGTAGAAGCCGGTGCATTCAAGAACAACGTCAACGCCGAGCTCACCCCAAGGGCAGTCAGCTGCGTTCTTTTCAGCATAGATCTTAAGAACCTTGCCGTCAACAGTGATGGTGTTTGCTTCGTCATCGGCAACAACGGTGTGACCGTCGTAACGACCCTGAGCGGTGTCGTACTTGAGAAGGTGTGCAAGCATGGAAGCCTTGGTGAGGTCGTTGATAGCTACGATCTCGTAACCCTCTGCGCCGAACATCTGACGGAATGCGAGACGACCGATACGGCCGAATCCGTTAATAGCAACTTTTACTGACATTTTTAGTGTCCTCCGTTTTATTTATTTTATTTTTTAAAACTTTGCAACTTGGGAAGCAGGCTTTCCTAATCTTCCCAATTATATATTTTAACTCATTTTTTAGAAATATGCAAGAGTTTTTTTGCATTTTTATGAAAAATTGTTATTTTGCATTTTATTGACAATTTTTTCACATGATTTGTGTGCATTTTGACGATAGACTTTTAAAGCATCTATTTAATTGAAGGAATTTTTTGCGGAATTGTCGCTTCGGTGCTTGACAAAGGCGCATTTTTGATTTATAATAATTCTATTAAGCATTTTATTGATCTTATGGAGTTTTAAAAATTATGGCAAAGGAAAAAATGGTTGAACAGATCACGAGCATGGACGTAGATTTTGCTCAGTGGTACACCGACGTTGTAAAAAAAGCAGAACTGGTCGATTATTCGGGCGTTAAGGGATGTATGATCATCCGCCCCTACGGCTACGCTATCTGGGAAAATATACAGAGAGAGCTTGACGCTCGCTTCAAGGCTTTGGGTCATGAGAATGTATACATGCCTATGTTCATTCCCGAGAGCCTTCTTCAGAAGGAAAAGGATCACGTTGAGGGCTTTGCTCCCGAATGCGCTATCGTTACTATCGGCGGAAATAACAAGCTAAGTGAGCGTCTTATCGTCCGTCCCACCTCGGAGACCCTTTTCTGCGATCACTTTAAGAATATTATTCAGTCCTACCGCGATCTGCCCAAGCTTTATAATCAGTGGGTAAATGTAGTTCGTTGGGAAAAGACCACGAGACCCTTCCTCAGAACCAGCGAATTTTTGTGGCAAGAGGGTCACACAATGCACGAGACCGAGGCAGAGGCAAGGGAGGAGACCTTGCAGATGCTGAAGGTTTACGAGGAGTTCTATCTCAACTGCCTCGCTATCCCCGCTATCACGGGACAGAAGACCGAGAAGGAGAAGTTTGCGGGCGCGGTCGAGACCTACACCATCGAGCCTATGATGCACAACGGCGTGGCTCTCCAGGGCGGTACCACACACTACTTCGGTCAGGGCTTTGCAAAGGCGTTTGACATCACCTTCACGGGCAGAGACAACACCGTAAATTATCCTCATCAGACCTCTTGGGGTGTATCTACCCGTATGATCGGCGCGATCATTATGGCTCACGGCGACGATAACGGACTTATCCTGCCTCCCGCCATCGCTCCCATTCAGGTCGTTATTATCCCCGTTGCTCAGCATAAGGAGGGCGTTCTTGAGAAGGCTCAGGAGCTTAAGGCGCGCCTTGCGGCAAAGGGAATTAGAGTGAAGCTTGACGACAGTGATCAGTCTACCGGCTGGAAGTACAGCCAGTACGAGATGAAGGGCGTGCCTGTTCGTCTTGAGGTTGGTCCTCGCGATATCGAGAGCGGCAACTGCGTTCTCGTTTCCCGTGTTTCGAGAGAAAAGAACTTCGTATCTATGGACAACCTTGAAGCGGAGGTCGAAAAGATGCTCAAATTCGTTCACGATGAGCTTGTGGCAAGAGCGGAGAAGAACCTCGCTGAAAAGACCCATACAGCCACCACCTACGAGGAATTCCTTGACGTGGCAGAGAACAAGCCCGGCTTTATCAAGGCTATGTGGTGCGGCGACACGGAGTGCGAGAACAAGCTGAAGGATGTGACCGGCGGAGTTAAGTCCCGTTGCATACCCTTCGTGGAGGATCACCTTTCCGACAAGTGCGTTTGCTGTGGCAAACCCGCAAAGCATATGGTGGTTTGGGGACGTCAGTATTAAGAGAGATAAGCTTCAAATCAAGTAAGACATTGTCTTTTTGAAAGTTTTTGCGTTGCTTTTTTTAAAAAGCAACCGCTGATCCAACGCGCGGAGCGTTGGTCGCCTCCGCAGAGGCGAAATATCCTTATCGTTCGAAAGCGCCACGAAAGGGTGAATTTCGGCGAAGCCGAAAGAGGGGGGACCGCTCGCGGTGGGAGTACTTCGCTTTGGCGAAGTGAAGAAACCCACAAGTGGGGGTTTTCCCTCTTTTCGTAGAATTCTTATTAAAGCGAAAGGAGAGCATCGTGTTTTATTCTATCGGAAAATACGCAAAAAATTGCATAAAAAGCATTGATCCGATACTGTTTGTCTGCACGGTGATGCTCTCGCTTATAAGTATCGTCACCATATTCGGCGCTATGGACAATTTCGGAACGAGAAAGCTTATTATGCAGGTCGCCATGATGGTTGCAGGCGTTATGGCTACGCTCATAATCGCAAATATTGATTATCACGCCGTAACCGACAAGCTTTGGTTATTTATGCTGGGCGGTTCCGCGCTTTTTCTTGCGGTTACTCTCATTTTCGGAAGCTCGGGAGAGAATATGGAGACCGCAAACCAATCGTGGCTGAAGATACCGGTCATCGGTGTTATGATACAGCCATCGGAGTTTGTGAAAATAGCTATGGTCTGCACCTTTGCCAAGCACATATCCTTGGTAAGAGAGCGTATAAACCGTCCCAAGGAGCTTGGTGGACTTGCGCTCCATGCGGGGCTTATAGTAGGTCTTATTTTAGTTTCGGGTGACCTTGGAGTTGCCCTCGTTTATATGGCGTTTTTGGCAATAATGCTGTTTGTGGGAGGCTTGTCGGGATTTTATTTCCTCGGCGGCATCACGGCGGTGGTGCTGGCGTTCCCTTTGATCTGGGAGTTTTTAGCGCCCTATCAGCAGGAGAGGATAATCGTCGGCTTTAACCCCGAGCTTGACCCTCTGGGAAAAGGAATGCAGCCGCTTCTTTCCAAACAGTGCGTAGGTAACGGAGGCTTGTTCGGCATCGGTCTTATGGGAAAGGGCGACTATGAGATACTTCCCGCCTCGCATACCGACTTTATCTTCGCAACGATCTGCGAAAAATTCGGTATCATAGGAGGAATATTCGTTATAATTCTCCTTGCCGTAATGGTGGTCAGAATACTTATGATCGCAAAAAGCTGCGGAAAGGACTACGGCGGACTTATCTGTGTCGGCGTTGCGGCGATAATCGTAGTGCAGACGGTAGAAAATATTGGAATGTGCCTTGCGATGTTGCCTGTTGTCGGCATTACTTTACCGTTCTTGTCTTGCGGCGGCTCGTCGTTGCTTGCGACCTACGTTTTGTTGTCGATCGTACATAGCGTAAAGGGACATAAGCCGAGGCAGAGTAACGCAGACGTCAGCGGAATGTTCGGTTATTGATAAATACAAAAAAGACGGGTCGCCGTCTTTTTTGTATTCATATTTTTATGCTTCTCTAAATATAATTCAGTAAAGTAACATTTGGGTTTTGGGAGGCAGATATGTTTATCTATTCATTCAAGGCGTCAACGCTGAAATTTTTGGGGATAATATCAATTACCTTGGTGGCTCTTATCGCGATGATCGCATTCGTGCCTGTGTATGCCGACGGACTTGGCTCGGTCAGCACGGGGGCCGCGTCAGAGGGCGAGGTCAACATTAACTACGACAAGGTAAAGAACGCCGCCGATGCGGTGGGCTTTTTGTCGCAGTTCGGGTGGACGGTTGACGGCGGCAAGCCCGAGAGTGCTGAGGTGACCATCCCCGCGGAATTTGATAAGGTGTTCGCCGCTTACAATGAGATACAGAAATCTCAGGGACTTGATCTTTCCAAGTACAAGAAAAAAGAGCTGACAAGGTACACCTTTGAAGTCACCAATTATGAGGGCTACGAGGGAAAGGTCCTTGCAAACGTCCTCGTTTACCGCAACAAGGTGGTGGGCGGCGACATCTGCTCGGCGGACGTTTCGGGTTTTGTCCATGGGTTTGAAAAATAAAGAAAAACGGTCTGCTCGGCAGACCGTTTTTCGTCGTTTATCAATCAATATAATTTTTATAAATATTAATAGTATCGTCAACTGCGGTTGCCCAGCTCTCTGACTTTGCGGTAATGAGGACGTAGTCGTTTCCGTTCTTGCCGCGGGCAAACGATGCGATGCAATAGCCGCTCTCAGTTCCTGTCCAGCCTGTTTTACCGCCCTTGATGGTGGCGGTGGTGGGCTGGATCGCACCGTCATTGAGTCTATTGTGAAGGAAACCGTGCCAGAATGTGCAGCCTTCGCCGGGACGGAAGTTTGCGCTGGGCTTGTAGCTGAGTGCAGTAAGAACTTCTGCACAGTGGGTATTTTTCATAGCATAAGCGGTAATAACTGCCATGTCGTATGCGGTTGAGTAGTGATACTGCTCGTGAAGTCCCGAGCAATTAGTGAAATTGGTGGAGGGATTGGTTTCGGGGTCTTCCTCAAGAAGTCCCAACTCACGAACCTTATCATTCATCATCTTAACAAAATTCGCTTCGCTGCCCGCTATGTATTCCGCGAGAGTTATGCAGGCAACGCCGTCCGATTGAAGAATCGAAGCGTAGATAAGATCTTCCACGGTAAGCTTTTCGCCAATCTCAAATCCATACCCCGAATGCTCTCCGCGGGGGATCTTTATGGTAAGCACGTCGTCAAGAGAATCCTCAGAGGGGAGATTTTCGTAGACAACTATCAAGGTCATAACCTTTGTCAAGGAAGCGGGATATATTAAGGTGTTGGACTTTTTGGAGGCGATGATCTCGCCGCTCGTAACGTCAAAAAGAATTGCGTGTTCTGAATTGACCCCCTCAATCGTCGCGCTTCCTTCCTTGTATTCGGGAAGCTTCAGATCGATCTCCTGCTTAAAGGGATAATCTCCGTCAGCCGAAGCATTAACGTCCGTGCCAAGCAAAGGAGCTTCAGGGGTTGACAATGCGAAAACGATGCCGTATATCGCGGTTATAAGCACGATTGCGACTATGGCAATAATTATCACGGTTATGAGAGTGAGAGAAAAATCGTCTAATTGCACCTGCTTTTTTATGCGATGCTTTCCGGAATTGAATGGGGACATTACTTAATTCCTTTCAACAATGTAATTTAAACAATATTATTTTATCATACGAAATTCCTGTTGTCAACAGGAAATATCAGATAATAAATAATAAAAAAGTCCGCCTGGCGGACTTTTTTATTTCAGCATCAACCGAGAAGCAGGAATGCTGCAAAAGCGGTTATTGCGAATACTACGGAAACGATTGCAGTAACGATAGAAAGTGTCTTGCTGTAATCGTTTGCCTTACTTTTGCCGAAGAAGGTCTCAGCTCCGCCTGCGATTGTACCCGAAAGCTTTTTATCCTTACCGGACTGGAAGAGAACCAGAACGATAAGCGCAACAGAAAGAACCAACAAAATAACGCCGAAAGCTATATCCATTTTTTATTACCTCCTTTTTCGATCGTGATATGATAAATTATAATCAAATTTAATTGCGAATCTTAGGCAACAAATTCGCGTACGTAGTATTATATCACATAATTTCCAAAAATGCAATAGCAAAACGCAAATTTTTTCAAAAAAAATAAAAAAACAAAAAATTTCCGTTTTTAGATAAAAAAACACTATGAAAAATATAATTAGTTATTGCAATTTTGGCGTTTTTGTGATAAAATATATATAAGTGTATGAAAAACGGCTTGTTGCCGTAGCCACATATTCTTTTTAACGGAGGTCTGTATGAAAATTACTATCAAAGCGGTAGGCGCATATTTTACACCTGCGGGTATAGTAGCCGACACGGCATCAAACCCCAAGTACGCGCAATATACCGTTGACAGCAGTGATAATACTTATAATCTGTACGTTACATCCAAGCTTTCTCCTGCGGCGGTATCTGTCAGAATTCCTGTCGAGCTTGAAGAAGGCGAGACTATATTTATGAACGGATTTCAGTCTGCCACCGATAGCCGCGAGCGCACCGTAAATGAGAAAATGCGCGGTGTTGACGCGGTCTCCTCTTACGCAAAGAGGGTTTATACTGAGGTGGTAGGCGGCGACTATTCTATCGTAAAATACAAGAATAAGCCCGGAGTTACCCACGGCTTCTCTTATTGCTATTTCAGAAACGGAGATAATTATAGGTTCTTCGGATCTCTTGATGAGTCTACGGGATACACCGTGTTCAAATATGATGCTAACACCGCAACTCTTAAGGTGTCCAAGGATATTGAGGGCGTAAAGTCCTTTGATAACTATAAGGCTATGTCCATTTTCTTTGCCGAGGGCAGTGAGGACGAGGTGTTTGATAAATGGTTCGAGGCTATTGGAAAGAGCGAGAATCCTCCCGCTCCCGAGCTTATCGGTTACTCCACCAAAAAGCTTGACGTTATCGACGAAAAGATCGTTCTCCGCAAGCTTTCCGCGGTTAAGCGATGCTTCCCGATAAAAGCCAATGCGTTTATTATTGACGGCGAGTACTGCATCCACGGTAACTGGCTCGAGCCTCTCGACAATAAATTCCCGGGCGGACTTCGCGCCATTTCCGATAAGATCAAGGCGTCGGATATGATATCGGGTCTTTGTCTGTCTCCCTTTACGGTTGACGAGGATTCGGACGTATTTATCAAGCACAAGGATTGGATCCTCAGTATGCCTAACGGAAGATTTATCAAGGCGAAAAAGAATCTTTACGTTCTCGACTCCGAGAATGAGGAGGTTCGTGCTTACGTAAGAGAGGTAATTCATACCATTCTCTATATGTGGGGATTTGATCTTGTAAAGCTTGACAACCTTTACGTTGCGGGAATCTCCTGCGGAGACGGAAAGAGCAGAGGAGAGAGAATGTGTTCTGCTATGGAGTTCTTGCGTGAGTGCTGCGGCGGTAAGCTGATGTATGCCGACCATACTCCTCTTATGCCCGCATTCGGAGTTGCAGATTACTGCGCCATCAGCTGTGACGCGTATTCCAACAATATGCCCAACGCTTATTCCAAGAGATTTTACCGTGAGAGCGCATCTGTAAGAAACGCAGCGGCTGACGTAGTATTCAGACGCGGACTTAACAAGAGAGCCTTCCTGTCCGCTCCCTGCGGAATTTCTTTTGATGAAAAGGAATTCTTCTTCGACGGAAATCTTAACAGCGCCGAGCAGAACGTCCTGACTAATATCGAAGGCTTGTTTACCTCGGTTCTTATCTTCCACGACAGCGGCGCGGCTTACGACCAGAAGAAGAAGCGCAGATTCGTTAAGATGTGCAATCTTGCAAGAGCGAAGAACGTGGTTGTTGATAAGGTGGAAAACGGCTTTATCATTAATTACAAGCTGGACGGCAGATCCTACGTCATCAAATTCAGATAACACGATTGTGGTGCTGAGCCATTTGGATGCAGAAGGCGTGGTTTGGTTCTCGTCGGCGTACAGGAGTACGCCAGAGAGCCAAAACGCGACTAAAAAGCCACATAAAATGGGGAAAACCGCCGATGCGTCGGCGGTTTTCTTCATCTAAGAAGACAAAAACTATCTTTTAAAGTTGTATTTTGTATTTGCCTTTGAAAGTGGCTTTTGTTCTGCGCTAAATGAATCAGCCCCATTTTATTCGGTTATTACAAGTATTCCCCAGCTTTTGGCGTAGGTCTCTGCGTAGGAACCCTTGGGGCATTTAATAACTAAAAACGAAGAGCAGTTGTCAAAGGCTCCGTAGCCTATTGATTTTACCGAGGACGGAATATATATCTCCGAAAGCTTTTTGCAATCGGAAAAGGCGAACCAATCTATCTGTGTTATGCCGTCGGGCAGGGTTATTTTTTGGACTTTTGATCCCTTGAACGCCCCCTCTCCTATTGTGTTGATCGAAGTGCCGTTTGAGGTTTTAGGGACTGATATTTCGGTTTCGGAGCCTTTATATCCCACCAAGGTGCTTCCGTCAAGCAGAAAGCTGACTCTTTGCGACGAGTCCGATGTGGCGTCATCTTCTGACGGGGTCGGGTTGATTGTAGTTTGCTCCTTGAAGCCTGAGTTTGACGACTCGTTTTTGCTTGCTGTGATCGTGTCAATTTTCAGGGTGAGAGCGGCAACCTTGTCCTCAAGGTCTTTTATCGCGCTTTTGTACTCGCTGACCTCTATGTAGTTTTCTTCTTTTTCATTTAACAGTCGCGCCTCCAGATCCTTTATAAGTCCCTCGTAGTACTCGATCTGCAATAGGTAAGCGGAAATGTCTGTTGCGGTCGGATCTGTTTGTGAGAGTGAGCTGTCGGTGTGGTTTTCGTTCTTCGGATCGCTTGTCCCGTTGGCGCAACCTACAAGAGCGGCGCATACGATCGTTCCCGAAAGAAGCAGAGCGGCGAGATCGATTTTTGAGATCTTCATTTTTGTGTCTCCTTCATTTATATTATATGTGTTCCGCGATACGGTAGTACAGTATATGTCGGCAGTACACAAAAATATACCCTTGTCCTATATTTTTTGACCGATGAAAGACTAACGAAAAAATTTCACTTTTTTTCTAAAAGCTATTGACAAAGGAAAGTGATTGTGATAAAATAATAAAGCTGTCCAAAAAACAGTACCGCATATATGCGGGCCAATAGCTCAGTTGGTTAGAGCTACCGGCTCATAACCGGTCGGTCCGGGGTTCGAGTCCCTGATGGCCCACCAAACCAAAAAGGCACCCATCGGGTGCCTTTTTGGTTTGGTGAGTTATTTGGGTGACGAGGAACCCGACGCCAAATCCGCTTGCGGATTTGTGCAAAGGTTCTGAGTCCCTGTCAACAAATCAAAATAAACTGAATTGGGAGAGTTGTCGGGTGTCTCTTTTGTTTTGCGAGTCTCTGCCAACAGATTGAGTCGCTTCACGACTCGATGCATTTGAGCTTGAATTATTCTGTCTGATCTTGAGTAGCGGGATCGTAGACCACTTCGCCATTAGAAGTAATAGTTCCGTAATTATAGCAATCCGTAAAATTGAAACCATCTGGAGTCCCTGTAAAGCCGGGGACTCCGCAATTAGCAAGCTTGTGGAGATTTGCATTTGCATAGTTTACACAATTTATAAAGTCAATGCTGTCCGCCCAACCGCAGAATATCGCACAGTTCCCAACGTTCGATATACTTATTACAGAGCTTTCGTCGATTGTGCAGTTTTCAACCTTAGCATATCCAAAGCCTATTGAGTTGCCTCTTACTGCTATCAAAGCGGCGGCATTCTTGCCTCCGGAAATGTACATAAACAGGTTTTCAATCTTCAAATTGCGCAAGAATCCGTTAAACTTTGTGAATATTCCAATATCTTTGTCGCTGTAATCTCCCGTAAAGGATACGTTCTTTATAGCATATCCGTTTCCGTTAAATACTCCTTCAAAATATTTGCCTTCGAAACCCGAAACATCTGAAAAATCCAGATCACAAGTAAGCTCAGCATAAACATCACGAGGGCAGTTAATAAACTCCTCGGCAGTGGAAATGTATTTCACGTCCATAACCACATATATATCAGTCAGTTCCCGATTAACCTCATAACTGCCTCCGTACGAGCTTTCACAACCGACCGTCATTGTAAACGTAGATAGACCAAGTCTATCATAATACACCATATCTTGCAAGGGGACAAGAATACGGGTATCGTCAACCAGCTCTACATCACTGAAGTTGATCAACAACTCGGCTCCGCCCTCTTCTCCGTGACCTTCAATACGAATCGTTTTTATATCATTCGATTTTGCACCGTCTAACGTTATCAAAATGAAGCGTTTGGTTTCATCGTCATTCACGGTCATAGAAATCCAATCGAAAGTCTCCAGATCCTTATTTACTATCTCTGCATTAAGAATGGTTAAACGCGAATATACGGAAACCGTATCAGAGCAAACGGTGGTCATATCTATAGTATAATCGTTGCTTCCTATAGTTACGCATAGTCTTTCAATAGAAAGTGATACTTCTCCGTTTGCAAACTGACCTTCGTTTTTGATGTCGATCAACAGCATATTTCCACTTGAAGCTCCGTTGGCTGAGTATTCCGTGCCGTTGATAGTTGCAGTCTTGACAGTAACACCAACAGGATTTTCCAGCGTAGCCACAAGGTATATGTATTCATTCGTAAATACTGTCGACGTGTTCTTCACAGACAAGTTTTTCACGTCAACGTATGGCGCGGTATAGATGGCTTTTTCCACCGTTTTTGTTTGCACGCCCTTGCCGTCGTTTACGTCAAAGGTGTAGGTTATCTTAACGGTATAGTCGGTGTAATAGTTGAGTGAATCGAAGTTGATCTCCTTATTTTCGTTTTCTTTAACGAGCTCGTCGCCTT
>JAZNII010000025.1:0-2795 GCA_045577415.1 Eubacteriales bacterium | reverse complement strand
CCCCCGAAATGGCAGAGGCGATGTCTTAAAACAGGCTTGCAGTTTGCGGATAAGCCAATACAAACCAAAATAATCTCAACCACCCTTCAAGGCTTTTGAGGGGTGGTTTTTCTGTCAAAATACGTAAAATTTCCGATTTTTTCGGTTTTACGTTAAATAAATTGAAAAAAATTTAATTTTTTAACAAAAACCTCTTGACAAGCTTGATTTTTGGTGATATAATTGTAAACTGCATTATAATCGCTTGCACTGTCCAATTTTAGGTGCAGGTCGGTCAAGGGTCGACAAAATCCAAGATTTTTCAAGGCTTTCTCGGCTCTGACCAGTATTCATTGAATGGAGTGATTTATTTAATGGTCAACGTAAAAGAGCAAAAACTCGGAAAAAACACGAGAATGTCCTTTTCGCGTTCAAGATTTAATCTTGAGCTTCCCAATCTGGTTGAGGTCCAGACGAAATCCTTCGAGTGGTTCCTCAAGGAAGGACTTATGGAGGTACTGCGTGACGTTTCTCCTATCACCGACTACTCGGGCAATCTCTCGATAGACTTCATTTCTTATTCTATCGACACCAAGCCCAAGTATCCCGTTGAGGAGTGCAAGGAGCGTGACGTTAACTATGCTGCACCCTTAAAGGTGAACGTACGTCTTACCAACAAGCAGGCTGGCGACGTAAAGTATTCCGACATCTATCTCGGTGACTTCCCGCTCATGACCGACAACGGCACCTTCGTTATCAACGGTGCAGAGAGAGTTATCGTATCCCAGCTCGTCCGTTCTCCCGGAATGTACTATTCGTCCGAGGTAGACAAGACGGGTAAAAAGACCTACGCCGCTCAGGTAATTCCTTACAGAGGCGCATGGCTTGAATACGAGAGCGACATCAACGGCGTTCTTTATGTCCGTATCGACAAGAACCGTAAGCTGCCCCTGACTATGTTCGTCCGCGCGCTGGGTCTTGTTCACAGAGAGGATATCTACAAGCTGTTCGGTGAGGACGCAAGACTTGTCGCTACCATCGAAAAGGATGACAGTGAAAATCTTGCAGCCGCAAACGGAACCGATCCTATGGTCGAGTCCCTCAAGGAGATCTACAAGAAGCTCCGTCCCGGCGAGCCTCCTCTCGTCGAGTCTGCTCAGCAGCTCCTTCACAACCTGTTCTTCGATCCCAGAAGATACGACATCTACAACGTTGGACGCTACAAGTTCAACGCAAAGATGGCTATCCACTCAAGAATTGCGAACCATAAGGTTGCCGAGGACGTAGTAAGCGTACTTACGGGCGAGGTCCTTTACGAGAAGGGAACCGTACTTACTCCCGAGATGGCTATGACCGTTGAGAGAAACGGCGTAAACGAGGTAGCTCTTGAGCTTGAGAACGGCGAGATTATCAGAGTCGTTTCCAACAACACCATCGATCCCGAAGCGGTTCTCGGATTTGATCTTCGCGACTGCGGCATCAACGAAAAGGTAAGCCTTCCCGTTCTTCGCGAGATCATCGAGGCGAGTGCCGGCGACGTTGACGCTATCAAGGAGATGGCAAAGGAGAGAATTAACGATCTCTGTCCCAAGCACATCACCGTAGACGATATTTTCGCAACCGTCAGCTATATGCTTAACCTGACCCACGACGTCGGAACAGTTGACGATATAGACCACCTCGGAAACAGACGCGTTCGTTCTGTGGGCGAGCAGCTCCAGAACCAGATGCGTATCGGTTTCTCGAGAATGGATAAGATAATAAAGGAAAGAATGACCACTCAGGACAACGAAAAGCTGACCCCTCAGGCGCTTATCAACACCCGTCCCGTGGCTACCGCTATCCGCGAGTTCTTCGGCTCAAGCCAGCTCTCGCAGTTCATGGACCAGAATAACCCCTTGGCAGAGCTTACTCATAAGAGACGTCTCTCGGCTCTCGGTCCCGGTGGTCTTTCCCGTGACCGCGCTTCCTTCGACGTCCGTGACGTACACTACACCCACTACGGCCGTATGTGTCCTATCGAGACTCCTGAAGGACCTAACATCGGTCTTATCTCCTACCTCACCACCTACGCTCGCATCAGCGACTACGGCTTCATCGAGGCTCCCTACCGCAAGGTAGTTCACATCGCAGGCGAGAACGGCGAGATCGAGCATAAGGTCACCGACGAGGTCGTTTACATGACCGCTGACGTTGAGGACAAGTACATCGTTGCTCAGGGTAACGAACCCCTTGACGAGGACGGACACTTTATAAATAAGAAGATAACCGCAAGAGACAAGACCGAGATCATGGAAGTTGACGTTTCCAAGGTCGACTTCATGGACGTATCTCCTAAAATGGTCGTGTCTGTTGCTACCGCTTGTATTCCCTTCCTTGAAAACGACGACAACTCTCGTGCACTCATGGGATCGAACATGCAGAAGCAGGCAGTTCCGCTTCTCGTTACCGACTCTCCTATCGTCGGTACGGGTATGGAGTACAAGGCAGCGGTCGACTCGGGCGTCTGCGTCGTAGCTAAGTACGACGGTGTCGTCGAGAGAGTTGACGCTAACAGCATCACTATCGTGAGAGAGGACGGACATAAGGACGTCTACACTCTCATCAAGTTCAAGAGAAGCAACCAGTCCAACTGCGTAAACCAGAAGCCTATCGTAAAGAGAGGTCAGTATATCCACGCAGGCGAGGTCATTGCCGACGGTCCCGCGACCAGCAACGGTGAGATCTCTCTCGGTAAGAACGCTCTTATCGGATTTATGACCTGGGAGGGTTATAACTACGAGGACGCGGTCCTTCTTAATGAAAAGCTTGTAAGA
>JAZNII010000024.1:0-44155 GCA_045577415.1 Eubacteriales bacterium | reverse complement strand
GAGTGATCGGTTCAATAGTCAGCATCCTTTCGCCCGACGGAGAGAGCGGCGGGCTAAAAGCCCACGTCCGCCTTGCCATAGGACTTGTCCTGACCTTAGTCTGTATCTCACCGCTCATTTCTTTGGTCACAGAACTTGGAGAGCTTGACGTTCAAGGACTTGTAGGCGAGATAGAGAGGAGCGACAGAGAAGAATACGAGAGTATTTTTCAGTCGGGATATGACGCCGCCGAGATCGAAAACCTGAAGGAGGGAATAAAGGCGATCCTTCGTGAAAGGTTCGATATAGCTGACGACGAGTGCTACGTTTCGGTAGTGACACGGGCGGACAACGACGAAAAAAGACGACTTGAACGCATTTTTATAAACTTTTACGGCGCCGCCATCTGGAAGAACACTGGCGAGATAGAGAGCTATCTCGGAGAGCTTTTCGGGTGCGAGATAGTCACCGCCGTTGGATAGAGAGGGGTATTATGACCGACAGATCAAACGATATAGTTGGCGCTATGAGCCACATGAAAAAAAAGGGAACGCTTAAAATAGTAATTATCGGCTTTGTTGTGGGCGTTGCCCTGCTTATTGTGGGGAGCTTCGCCTTTAACGAAAAAAAGAGCGAGAGCGGCGGGAGCGATGTGGGAGCCGTGCCGTCATATTCTTCCTTTCTTGAATATAAGGACGCGGTCAAGCGCGAGATAGAGGAGACCTGCCTTTGTGTCAAGGGGGTCAAAAGCGCGCACGCGGTGGTGTTTTTTGACGGCGTGGGCGAGAGCAAATACGCACAGAATACCCAGTCGGGCAACTCGGAGAAGAACGAATACGTCATTATCGGTAGCGGATCTAATTCCCACGCGCTCTATCTTGGTGAGAGCCTGCCGCCGCTGTCGGGCATTGGGGTCGTATGTGACACGGGAGGGAGCGACGCGATAAAAAACGAGATCGCCGCTCTCTTGGCGGCGGCTTACGGTCTGCCCTTGACAAGAGTTTACGTGTCGGAGGGATAAAAAAAGAAACTTTTTTACCGCGTTACACATATATTGTTGTTCTCAAAAATATAATGTAGCGTAACAAAAAACATTTCGGAGGAAATATTTATGGCAATCAACGACAAGATCAAAGCGGTCAAAAACTTTTTTATGAAATCGGGAAAACGTAATCTTATAATCGCCTGCTCCGTGCTGCTCATCGGCGCGGCGGTATGGGTAAACTGGCTCATTTTCTCGGGGGACGATAACGGCGGCTTCGATTACACAGGCGGCACGGGAATGTCGGGCGAGCTTGACAACTCCAAGAACCCAACCTCGGGCGATGACGGCAACACGAGCGCGTCCACTACCGACAGCTACTTTGCAACGGTTCAGGTCAGCCGTCAGAGAGCGCGCGACGAGGCTCTTGAGGTGCTTAACGCCGTAGTTGACAACGCAAACGCAACCGATAGCGTTAAGGCAGAGGCTGTCGCCGAGATCAAGCAGATCTCCGAGGAGATGAAGCAGGAGTCCGATATCGAGGCGGTCATCGTCTCCAAGGGCTTTGAAAAGTGCGTTACCGTTATCAATAACGGAACCGCAAGCGTCGTGGTCAAATGCGACGGTCAGCTCACCCCCGCCCAGCTCGCGCAGATCAATTCCGTGGTATACGAATACGCAGGCATCGAACCCGTTAACATCACCGTTATGTCGAGACAGTGATAATGTGCAATAAATAAGGGAAGCTTTTTTTTAGAGGTTTCCCTTATTTTAGGGTTACAAGCTGCTAATTAAAGAAGCAATTAATAAAAATATAGCGAAACCTGCAAACAAACAAGCACTTCTTTGCATAGAATGTATAGAAAAAGGCAGAAAGGACATTTTTCTATGCAGCACCATTATTTTGCCGCGTCAAACTCGTCGGAGGGATTTAAAAGCTATTACAGGGAAGTCTTTGAGAGGGCAGATAGAATATACATAATCAAGGGAGGTCCCGGCACGGGAAAATCGAGCTTTATGAAAAAAATCTCCGCCGAAGCGGAGCGAGCGGGAAGAACGGTAGAGTATTATTATTGCTCCTCCGACCCGTCCTCCCTTGACGGAATACTGATATTCGGCACTGACGAGACGGTAGGCATTGTGGACGGCACAGCGCCCCACGTCTGGGAGCCGACCTACCCCGGCGCCAAGGAAGAAATAATAAATTTAGGCGCGTTTTGGCGGTCAAAGACGCTCAGAGAACAAAAAAACGAGATTTTTGCGCTTTCAAACAAAAAAAGCACCGCTTTTAAGAGAGCGTACGCTTATCTGCGGTCTTGCGGAAATTTGAGGGTGGTCTCCGACTCGCTTTTGCGTAAAGCCACCGATTTTGATAAGCTTCAAGGCGCGGCGCAGAGGCTTGCAAGGTCGCTGGAGCTTGACGGGGGCGAGTTCAGCGCTATTCCTGCTCTGACGTCAGCCGTCGCCATGACGGGCAGGGTAAAGCTCGATACCATTGAGCAGAACTCCAAAAGACTTTGGCGCATAGGAGAATTTTACGGCGTGGGACAGTGGTTTTTGGACGCGCTTATCGGCTCTCTGAAAAAGTATCAAGTAGGTGCGCGGGTGTCTTACGATTGCATAGATCCCAGATATTGCGACGGGGTCTTTTTGGAGCAGGGAGCCTTGGGATTCGTTCTTGGCAAGCAGAATAATGATGACGTAGACGAAGCCGACGAAGAGAGGTTCATTAACACCAAGAGATTCGTCCGTACCGAGAAAATGCGTGAGATAAGAGGAGAACTGCGCTATGCGTCAAGGCTTTATTACGATTGTCTTGACGGCGCGCTTCACGCCCTCGGCGAAGCCAAGGTCTATCATTTCCTCCTTGAGGATATTTATAAGCACGCTATGGATTTCACCGCACTCAGTGAGTTTTCGCGGGAGTTTGCGAAAAGCTTGTAAATAAAAACAACAAAATGTGTCGACTCAAATTTTTACATTTGAGTCGACACGTTTTCTGTTTTATTTTTCGGGATCAAGATATTTCCACGCGCCTACGATATAGTTGATTCCCGAATGAATGGTAAGATAGGTCATAAGAGCCATCGTGACGATGGTGAGAGGGGGATATTTAATAAGCTGTTCTGCGATAGAGCCTTCGCCCAAAAAAATGCCGATGATCTTGATAATAACCGGCTCAAGGATAGCCGCGCAAATAGCGATGATCTGCATAACAGTCTTCATTTTGCCAAGCATATTTGCCGCGATGACCACGCCGCCCGAGCTGGATGCAACCAGACGGATGCTTGTGACCGCAAGCTCGCGGAAAACTACCACCAAAAGCGCAAAGAAGAAGATAGTGAACATCACGAGATTGCCCGAATTTGTGAAAAGGATGCAGAGAAGCGCGCCTATGACCATGAATTTATCTGCCAGAGGGTCAAGGAACTTGCCGAAATCGGTAATAAGATTATACTTTCTCGCGATCTTTCCGTCAAGCATATCGGTGATAGATGCCGCGATAAAGAGAACTGCACCGAGGACGGTGAGGATCAAGTCTACCCAAGGGTTGAATTTTGTAAAAGTAGGCAGAAGCATTACTACCATAAATATCGGTACCATAATAAGACGAAGTACAGATAGCTTGTTAGGAAGATTCATTTTCATAATTGTGCCTTTCTTGCTTATATGTTTTTATAATGATTACTGCAATGCAAAGCCGCAAAGGTCGTAGTCCTCAACACGGCGGACTTTAACTTTCACAAATTCGCCGGGAGCGATCTTCTTTTCGGATTTAAAGAAGACCTTGCCGTCGATCTCGGGAGCGTCAGCGGCGCTTCTTCCGAAATAATACTCGCTGACGGGGTCGTAGTCCTCGCAAAGAACGTCGATGACAGAACCAATCTTTTCGCGGTTCTTTTCCTCATTTATAAGCATCTGCGAGCGCATAAGAATGTCCTCGCGGTCGATCTTGACCTGCTCGTCGATCTGATCCTCAAAATCGTAGGCGGGAGTGCCTTCCTCGCGAGAGTAGGTGAATACGCCCGCGCGGTCAAATCTCTCGGACTTGATGAACTCCGCAAGCTCGGTAAAGTCCTCCTCGGTCTCACCGGGGAAGCCGACGATAAACGTAGTGCGGATGGTCACGTCGGGTATTTCTTTCTTCAGCTTGGCAAGAACCTCTCTGATAAGCGTGCCGTTTCCGTGACGGTTCATGCGTTTCAGTACCTTGTCGCTGATGTGCTGAAGGGGAAGATCGATGTAGTTGAGGATTCTCGGATTGTTCTTCATCTCCTCGATAAGACCGTCGGTGATCTTGTCGGGGTAGCAGTAAAGAACTCTGATCCAAGGAATGTTCGTTTCCTCGGTAATGCGGTGAAGCAGCTCGTCAAGACAGTACTTGCCGTAAAGATCTATACCGTAACGGGTGGTATCCTGAGCGATGATAGTCAGCTCCTTGATTCCCATTTCGTCAAGCTCTTTTGCCTCGGCAACAAGCTCATCCATGGGACGGCTACGGAATTTACCGCGGATGTCGGGGATAGCGCAGTAGGTGCAACGGTTGTCGCAGCCTTCGCTGATCTTTAAGTAAGCCGCGTAATCGGGCGTGGTCAGAATTCTGTCGCCGCCAAGCTTGACGGTATTCTTGTCCTCACGAGAGAAGTAACGGCAGTCGGGGTCGTTCTTTCTACGCTTCTTGCCTGCGTTTTCAGCAACCGACTCAACGGCTTCAACGATGTTGTGAATACTTCCGACGCCAAGCACCGCGTCAACCTCTGGAAATTCCGCAAGTATCTGCTCGCCGTAGCGCTCGGACATACATCCCGTGACGATAATTCCTTTTAAGGAGTGGTGTTTTTTGAGGTAAGCGATGTCAAGAATGTTGTCGATCGCCTCTTTTTTAGCCGATTCGATGAACGCGCAGGTGTTGATTATCACGATGTCTGCCTCGGTCTCCTCGGGGGTGATTTCGTAGCCCGCGGACGCGAGATGGTGAAGCATAACCTCGGTGTCAAGCTGATTCTTGGGGCAACCGAGCGAAATAAATCCAATTTTCATAAAAATTTTGCCTTTTTGTAGATTTTTGCCTTGAAAAGCCGAAAATTTCTGATGCGACTTTTCAAAATGTGAATAGCCCCGTCTGTAAGCCGGGTTCTGTCTTGAACGGTCATCAATCTTTGCTTTTCGTCACCGAAAAGCTCTAACGCTCTCGCGTTATGCCACCGAGGGGTATCCTTGCGGAGACGGGCGACTTCCCCCTGGGTGTTGCTTCGGATAGGGTTTACAGCAAACCTATGTTACCATAGGAGTGGGTGAGCTCTTACCTCGCCTTTCCACCATCACCTGAGTTGCTTTGGAAGGCGTAGAACAATGCTCGCGGAATTAATTGCAAACAAAGTTTTCTTTGAAACTTAAAGTTTTTTCTTTAAGGTAGGAATTTTCGCAAAGCTCAAATTCCAATATTTAATGCGAGCATTTAGCCGCGCTTTTCCGCTCTGCCGTACCCAGTACGGCGACGAACGAAAAATTACGTCTTCTACATCCTCCAAAGCAACTCAGGCAGTCTATTTCTGTTGCACTTTCCCGACGATTACTCGTGGCTGACGTTATCAGTTATCCTGCCCTGTGAAGCCCGGACTTTCCTCACGCGGAGACCTTTCGGCATGACCGCGCGCGACCGTTCGGCGGAGCTATTCATATTATTATATCATTAAAAAATATCTTTGTCAATTATATTTGAAAGAAATAAGCTTATTTTTGTCAGCTCCGCAAAGAAAAACAGACGGCGGAAAAACTGTAAAATCTTCCGCCGTCGAATTTTAAGTTATATATTTTAATAAAAATGAGGCAAATATACCGTCAGGGAATTTTGACCGTGAATTTAGAACCCTTTTGATCTTCACTCTCAACCGTGATCGATCCGCCTGCCAAAGTAACTATTCTTTGAACGATATTGAGTCCTATTCCGTTACCCATTGTTGAGTGCGAGGAGTCGCCCTGATAGAATTTTTCGAAAATTCTTGCCTTGACCTCGGCGCTCATGCCCTCGCCGTTGTCCTCAATCTCAAACACTACTTTTTTCCCGATTCGCTTGAGAGAGCAGCATATCTTGCCTCCTTGGGGAGTGAATTTTATAGCGTTGGAAATGAGATTTATCCAGACATGAGAGAGCATTTCTTCGTTAAATTCGTACTCTATCTCGTCGAGGTCGATATCAAGCTCAATATCCTTTTCACCCCATGATTTTTCAAGTAACAGAATACATTTTCTTATCTGCTCGTCAAGATAAAACACGGTTTTTTCAGTGACGATATTCTGGTTTTCAAGCTTGGTCAGAAGCAGGACATTCTGGGACATAGTCGAAAGCCTTTCCGACTCGGAAACGATAATATCGATGTATTCCTTTCGTTGCTCCTCGGTAAGACTGCCGCTTTGCAGCTGACGGGCAAAGCCACGGATCGAAACGATAGGGGTTTTGAATTCGTGCGAAAAATTATTGATAAAATCGTTTCGGAACATCTCGATACCCTCAAGATCGGACGCCATCTGATTAAAGCTTCGCTCAAGGTCTCCGATCTCGGTAATGACCTCGGTTTCCTTTTTCTCGGGAACTCGCTTTTTAAAATTGCCCTTTGCGATGTCTCTCATCGCCTGACTTATTATGGTTATTCGTCCTATCCAGATCTTCATTGTGGCAAAAGAAATACCCGTTCCGATGGCAATACAGGAGACGCAGATCGCCGTGATAAGCAGTATTCTGTTTTCGATGAAAAAATCGAAGAACTGGAACTGACTGAGTATGAAGAATATTAACGCAGTAATGACACCGGTGATGGCGAATATTACGCAAACGGTGAAGGTGAATCTTGTTCGGAGCGTATTGACCTTTTTTATGCGCTTACCCGAAAGAGAAAGAAGGGCGCGAACCGTTTTTTTCTTTCTTCTTCGCTTTTTATTGCCAATGACTACGGCTTCGTCGATTTTTCTTTTGCTCATTTCAAATGTACCGCCTTGTAGCCGAGACCGCGAACCGTTACGATCTCAAAATCGGGGCAATTCCTGTATTTGTCGCGCAGACGGCTGACGTGAACGTCAACGGTCCTCTCGTCGCTCTCGCTGTCCATATCCCAGATCTCGTCCATAAGCTGACGGCGGGTGAATATTTTTCCGGGGTAGGAGAGAAGCTTGAAAAGAAGCAAAAATTCCTTTTGGGGATGCTCGTGTGTCACGTCTCCGCATACTACCGTGAATGAATCGTAATAGAGCGAGGTCGAGCCGACGGTCAGCTTCTTCTCACTTGCTATCTTGGCGCGACGGAGCAGTGCGCCTACGCGAAGCACCATTTCCTCCTCGTCCACGGGCTTGGTCATATAGTCGTCGGTTCCGATGATGAAGCCCTTGCGTTTGTCTATTGGGGAGGTCTTTGCGGTGACCATCAGTATCGGAATACTGCTGCCCGATTGACGGATGGTCTCGGTGAACTCGAAGCCGTCCATTCTGGGCATCATAATATCAAGAATGATCAAGTCTATGTGCTTTTTGTCAAGCTGATCGAGAGCGTCAATGCCGTCAGTTGCCTGTGTGACGTTATAGCCGTACTGCTCGAGGACTGCCGCCATCAGCTTGCGCTGGTTATTGTCGTCCTCAACTATCATTATGTTGAACATAGTGCCTCCAAAGCAAGATTTTATTATCTACAATTGTATTCTAACATGAATTTATTAACTGAACATAAAGGTTTAGCAATTTTTACATATTTTTTTGATTTTATAAATTTGTTCTGAAAATGGTTATTGCATACAGAATATATGGTATATTAATTGCTTATTTTGTCGAAATTTGCCATTGAAAAGCAAGGGGGAAAGTAGTATAATATGTCCATAACCGTTGAAGCCCTCGGAACTTCACAGAACCGATGGCGGAGGGGCTCTGGAGAATCTCGCATAACGAGTGCCGAAGGTGCAAGGTCATATAGACCGAATCTCTCAGGCAAAAGGACAGAGCAGGCGTATAATAAAAATATGTCTGTGATACTTTATTCAGAGCCGCTGAAATATTCAGCGACTTTTCTTTTTTATCCGTTTAGCAAAACGGAAAAAAACACATCTAAAGGAGAAATTATGGACGTATTTTTTGACGCACTTTTGAAAGTGGTGCAGACCGTCAACTCGTATCTTTCAGACTACATTCTGATCTTTTTGCTTGTTGGCGTAGGAATTTTTTACACGATCAAAACAAGATTTGTGCAGATCCGTTGCTTTGGCGAAGGATGCAAGCACGTATTTGGCAACTTCAGCATGAAGGGCGGAAAGCAAAAGGGAGGCATTTCGTCATTTCAGGCACTGGCTACCGCTATTGCCGCGCAGGTCGGTACGGGTAACGTGGTCGGAGCCTGCGGCGCGATACTTCTCGGCGGTCCCGGCGCAATTTTCTGGATGTGGGTGATCGCTTTCTTCGGTATGGCGACCAACTATTCCGAGGCGGTGCTTGCGCAAAAGACCAGAGTGGTCGGTGAGGACGGCAGCGTTGCGGGCGGTCCCGTGTATTACATAAAGAAGGCATTTAATAACAAATTAGGAAGCTTTCTCTCGATATTCTTTGCTGTCGCCGCAACTCTCGCTCTTGGATTTATGGGTAGCATGGTGCAGTCCAATTCTATCGCGGAGAATGTCACGAGCGCGATGTCGAATTCCTTCGGATTTGACCTTCCAGGTTGGGTGATCGGTATCGCACTTGCCTTGATATCGAGCTTCATATTCTTGGGCGGCATCCAGAGAATAGCGGCGGTTACCGAAAAGATAGTTCCTATAATGGCTACACTTTATATCGTTGGCGGTCTAATCGTCCTTGCTATTAATATCAAAGCGGTTCCCGAGGCGTTTGGTTTGGTATTCAAGTACGCTTTCGTTCCCAACGCGATCATCGGCGGTTCTATCGGCTATGCCTTGAAGCAGGCGATCAGCCAGGGCGCCAAGCGCGGTCTGTTCTCTAACGAGGCAGGTATGGGTTCTACACCTCACGCTCACGCCATGGCAAACGTCAAGGATCCCCACGATCAGGGCGTTACCGCTATCGTTGCGGTATTCATCGATACGTTTGTGGTGCTGACTATGACCGCAATGGTCGTCATTACCACGCTTTATACCAAGGGCGGTGTTCTTGAAAGCGGAGTAGCTCCCGAGGGCGTGGATAAGACCAATATGGTTCAGCTCGCATTTTCTCAGACCTTCGCAAAACTCTTTGGAGAGAGCGCGGGACAGATAATCGGTAGTCTTTTCGTAGCGGTTTGTCTTTTCTTCTTTGCTTTTTCCACCATTATCGGTTGGAACTTCTTCGGAAAGATCAACGTCAACTACCTTTTCGGCAAAAAGTCTACGCTGATATATTCCATTATCTCTGTTGCGTTCATCTTCCTCGGCACCTGCCTTTCCAACGACCTCGTATGGGAGCTGACCGATATGTTCAACAACCTTATGGTCATTCCCAACGTCATAGCACTGTTTGCTCTGTCGTCGCTTGTGCTTTCTGCTTTAAAGTTTAAGAAGAAAAAGGGAATTGACGAGACAAAGAATAAATAAAAACTGAAATCATATTTAAAACGGATATTCAATATCGAAAGATAAAGAATATCCGTTTTTGTTGTTTTTTCGAAATCTTTGCTTAATTTAACGCTTTTTAAGTGCTGGCTGTACACAAATAATAAAAGTCTCGCAAAATGCGGGACTTATTATATCATCAGCGGAGAGCTTTGTCAAGCTAAAAGCGGGGAGGAAGGATCCTCCCCGCCAAAATGCGAGTAATTTAATTAGATTACTTCTTAAGAGCTGCCTGAGCGGCTCTAATAAAAGCAATGACTTTTTGCCCATTTTCTCTTTTGAAATTTCATTCGAGAAGGCAAAAGATTTTAGGAATAAAAACGGTCAGTATCTTCGTGAGAGACAGTATAGGAACTTAGTAGTTGATGTTTATTTATAACGGGGTTGCTACATTAAAAATGTAAAGAACATCATTGATGTACTGAAAGACAAAAGAATGCAATAAAAGGTGGGTGGATTATTACAATACCATTACAACTGTTTTTTTGTATCACAGTTCGTATCACAGATATGCTTTGATTTTAGCGAAATACATAAGACAAATTAGTCGATCTTATTAGCGCGATGCGGTAAATAAGGTTGGCTTTTTGCAATTTAAATATGAGGTGGTAGTTGAATGGATAAACAAAGTGAAAAGAAAGAGCAGGTTATAGTTGTTCCCATTGAATATATCGACGACTTTGCCGACCACCCTTTTCAAGTGAGGGATGACGAGGATATGGAACGGCTCGTACAGAGCATTGATAATAACGGTGTTCTCAATCCCGTTATTCTGCGTAAGAACGGTGAGAGATACGAGCTTATTGCAGGACACCGCAGAAAGCACGCTTGTCTGCGGCTCGGTATCAGCGGCATTCCCGCCATCGTGCGAGAACTCAGCCGTGATGAAGCTGTCGTTGAAATGGTTGACTCTAACCTTCAACGCGAGCACATCCTTCCGAGCGAGAAAGCCTATGCCTACAAAATGAAAATGGATGCGATGAAACGCAAGGCAGGCAGACCGAAAGAAAATTCACGACCATTGGTCGAGGATTTTTCAACGGCAGATATTATCGGTCAAGACACGGGAGAAAGCGGTAGACAAATCCAAAGGTATATCCGCCTAACAGAGCTAATCCCCGAACTGCTGACGATGGTGGACGAGGAAAAAATCGCGTTTCGCCCTGCGGTGGAGCTTTCCTATCTCACGCACGATGAGCAGACGGATTTGCTTGAAACCATTGAGAGCGAGGAAGCCACACCCTCCCTTGCACAAGCAATCCGAATGAAGAATTTGAGCAAGGTTGGCAAGCTCGATATGGACACGATATTCGCCATAATGACTGAGCAGAAGCCGAACCAAAAGGAAAAGATCAAGATACCGATGGAACGGCTTGAACAGTTCTTCCCCCGAGGGATGCCGCAAAAACAGATTGAGGACACCATTGTAAAGGCTCTTACCCTTTACCAAAAGCACTTGAAGAAAAAACGAGAGGACAAAGGAGATAGATAATGATAAACAACGAAGGAAAAGAAATGATAAACGACTATGCCGTACAAAACGAGGTGTTTGTCGGCAATCGCAGATATTTGTTCGCCATTCATAAGAATGATAAAGAGCCGCAACGCTTCTTGAAATGCCAATGCTACGATGACGACCTTTTCAGGCACTATGTAAACGCCGTCACAAGCAACGATTTCGTTGAGTGTATGAAACTCTATATGGCGGATATTTCTGCCGCAGTTGAGCAGATCGAAAAAGACCGTGCCGCCATCGGGCTTGAAGATATAAGCTGCTTGAAGGGTTCTGACCTTCTCTCGGCAAGCCGCGATAAGAATATTGAGGGTAAGGTCGTAGCAATCGAAGAAAAATGGCTTTTCGATGGCTACAAGGACATTTCCCATCAACTTTATTTTATTACGGGCGGTAACGGCTCTTACGCCAATAGCCGTGGAAACGGCTGCTTCTGTGTCAACCTCTATACGGGTGAAGATACACGCATTGAGAGATACGAGGTCTTGGGCGAAGTTCCCGAAGATAAAATCCCCGACTTTGCCAAGGAACATCTTGCAAAAGCAAGAGCCGACTATGAGAAAAGACAAGCGAAAGAAAGGAAAAATCGTGATGATGCAAGATAACGAAAACAAGCGTATCAACGCAGGTTATGAGATTATAGCCACCCTTCCCGTAGGCGACGTAGAGTTCGTCGTAGGACAGAATGTTCACGATCCCGCTATGTTCGTCACGTGGGAATATCAGAAGCAGCGCGGCTACTATTGGGGGCATTATATGACCGACAAAGACGCGGCTATGCGAGATATGTATGAGCGCGCAGAAGCGGAGCTGTCCTTCAAGAAGTCCGTGAACACCAAAGAAAAGAAGAAAAGCGAAAGAGAGGAAAGATAATGGCTACTGTAAATAAAACGAGTGTACGGGTTATTACCCGCCTTATCGAAATGGGTATCACGACCGAAAAGGAGGTTGTCGCGCTTGAACTCAAAGACGCGCTTGCAATCCCCGGCATTACTGTTGCAGATCTTCACGCCGTTTGTGAATTGCAGGCGGCAATCAAATCGAGAAAGCTGTTTGAGTTCTTTGTGGAAGCAAGCAAGGACGAGAAAAAGGAGGAATGAGTATGAGGTTGGAATCTGTTAAGCTCAAAGAGGAACGTCAGCTCTTTTTCGCAATAGAAAACGAAACGAGGGATTACGGCTGCATCGGGCATTTGCGCGGTGACTTCGGTTCGGGCAAAGAGTTTTGGACAACGTGGTTTCCGCACACCTGCCACGAGCTGAACGACGAGCATTTCAAAACGATTTTCGATGCAGTTATCAACGAGCTTCGGAGCGAAGGACAGGTGCTTTCGGGCAGATGCAATATGTTCAACTATGCTCATACCAAGCACGATTGCAAGCTCACGGAAAGCATTTACAAGGATAGCGCGTGGGGATTTCGTATTCTTACAAGGGATTACGCCTTATATTTGAGATGTACTCCCGTACACGGCGACTACAATTTTTATTGCTTCTGCTTCGACAAGCATAAGCTGATGAATAAGCTCGCCACCGACCGTGGCTTGCCCACATTCTGCTACGGCTATCTCCCTACCGAGGGAAAGCTGATCAGAATTGACTTTGCCGAGAGTGGATATACCCCCGTGCGAGAGGACGAGAGCAACAAGACCGCCAAGGAGCTGAACGAGAAAATAGGCGCTACACCTGCCCAAGCAGAAGCTATGCTTGCAGGCTCAATGTTCGGTTGGAACGTACCCGCTGCCAACCCCAAGAACTACGATAAGGACGGCAAGCTCTTGAAGAAAATTCAGAAACGGGAGGAACGCTGATGGGTTATGTAGTACAGAATATCCACGGCGTTATTGCCGTGAACGACGAAGCCACCTTGAACGAGCCGAAGGAGATACGGTTCATTGATCCCCACTATAACGAGCGTTTCAAAATCAAGGATGGCGAACAAATCCTCATATCTTATCCCGATGGAGAGAAAAAGGCGTTGACCTGCAAGTTTATCGACGAATATCACGTTATCGTAGGTCACACCCCTTACCACATCTGTCAGTTTGCGGAATGTATGCAGAACCTCGGTGCGACGGTCACGCCCTTTCCCGAAAAGCGAATGATATGGTCGAATATCGACCTCGACCTAAAGGATTGGATTGCCGACCTCCGTGCGGAATATCCCGACTACACCGAAGAACAGCTCACCGATATAATGTACGATACCAACAATGGCTATCTCGACGATGAGCGTTCCAACCTCGATATTCAATGCAATTCTGAAATCATTGCAATAGCGGATATAGGTCGTTGGAACGGTCGCTTTGCGGGATACGGTATCATCAAATCGGGCAACGTGGCAGATTGCCTTTACTCTCCCCACGACTATGCACAATGGTATGTTGACCGCGACGGAGAGTTTCGCTCGACTCAGATACACCACGACGGCAGTAACTATTATTACTACCGTTCCTTTAAGGACGGAGTTGAGGATGACGAGCGCGATGACCTTCTTGCCGACATTTATGAAGGCAAGGCAACGCAGGAGCAGATCGACCGTCTGACCGATAAGCTCGGCCCGACAATCGGTAAGGTTTACGGATGGGATTTTCCCACGGACAAGGCTGCACGGGTATCAAGCCGTGATGCCCGTTAAAATCAAAAGAAGGAGGACGAAGTATGCTGAGTAAAAAAGACTTTATTACCGAACTCTATAAAAGAACAATCAAAGACGTTACCTCTGACTCGGTAGCTTGGCGAGCCTTTTTGCACTCGGCTTCATATCAATACAAGTATCCGTTTGAAGACCAAGTGCTGATCTACGCTCAACGCCCCTTTGCTACCGCTTGCGCGGACTTCGACACTTGGCACAAAGAGCCGTTGAACCGTCGTATCAATCGCGGAGCGAAAGGTATTGCCCTTATGCGAGAACGCGGCGGCAGAGTGTATCTCGACCACGTTTTCGATGCAAAGGACACCAATAGCCCCGAAAACGAACCCTTTGAGATATGGAACGTCAAGCCCGGATATGAAGGTGAGATTATCGAAGCACTCGGAAATCGCTTCGGGTATCTCAATGTAAAGGACAACTTGACCGATGCTGTTATCGGTGCTTGTATCAATCTCGGACAAGACAACATCCAAGACTATGTGCAGGAAATGTATCACTCGGTTGAGGGCAGCTTTCTTGACGAGCTTGACGACGATAACCTTCGTTACCGCCTGCTCTTAACGGTTCAAGCAAGTGTTTCCTATATGGTACTCACACGACTTGGCTTGGATGCTGAAACAAGCGTGGGTGCAGAAGCCTTTGAATGGGTACACGAATTTAATACCCCTGCTACTGTCAACATCCTCGGTGCAGCCACCGCAGATATTTCCGAGATATGCTTGCGAGAGATTGAACGTACCGTAAGATCTCTCGATAAAGAAAATCGCACCTTTGACAGAACTGCCGATGTCGGTTATAATGAGGGCGGAAAAAACGAAACAGAAAAAGGAGGAAACGATAATGTTGAACTACACGACCGCGAAGGACGGGATGCAATACCCGACCTTGACTCTCCCCGAGCAGAAGAACCTCCCCATCGGCAAGTACGGACAGATGAGATTGGAGTTCTTGAAGAAACACAGCCGAGGAACGTACACGACACTTCTGACCGAAGCGAGGTTGACGGAGCATCTGCACGAGATAGACGAAACGGCGAGAGCGCAGGTTTCGGAGATTATGAGCCGACAGGCGACGAGCCTTGGGGTGACGGAGCAGATGAAAGCCGAGAACCCGATAGCGTGGGCGCAGATGATGAACAACATCAAGGCGAGCGCGGAGGAAGAAGTGTTGACCAATCTAATCTACAAATAAGCGACGACTCGCTCCCGCCAATATCCGATCCGCAAAGTTTAATACAGCTTTTAAGACACGATGATTTCTTGAAGAAAAGCAAGAATGAAATCGTGTCTTTTTTGCGTTCTGACGCAACCGACGAGGAAAAGACGGCGTTTGTGAAAAGCGCATACACGCCTTTTCTCTTTGCAGAAATCGTCAAGGACGGAACACAAGACCATCTTGGGTACAGAGCCGATGATGAAGGTCTGCTTTTGTATGAGGGCAATTTCCTTACAAGAACGGCGGAAACTCGTATGGATTGGGCGCTGATTACCAAGTTAATCAACGCTCTGATTACCGACCGTAACTATCTTGATGAACCGAAGGAAGGTCAGCAGCTCTCCTTGCTCGACGTGGACTACGGCGCAGTTGAGGATACACCTGCACCTCCACCCAAAAGGCAGTTCGGTATATCGCAAGAGGTCATCGACGAATTTCTCCGTCTTGGCGGTTGCACACGAAAAAGCTCACAACGCATTTACGGCTTCTATCGCAGAGCCAACAATCAAGCCGAAAATATCGCCTTTCTCCGAAAGGAATATGAAACAGACCACGTGGGCATTATCGTAGGCGACAAAAAGTATGCGGTCAAATGGAACGATGACGGTGTTCGTATTTCCACGGGAGAGCGCGTATCGGATATAAGCTCCGCTTTTCTCACTTGGGAAATGGTGGATAAGCGTATCCGAGAGCTGCTTGAAAGCGGTCAGTATATCCCTCAGACCGAAGCTGAAAAAGCCGACGAGATATGGGAAGAAACGGTCGCGGATAAAATTGCTTTCCTCTATCGTGAGGACTTTGAAAATATCCCCGCAGAATACAAGACGAAGGATACCTTCTTATGGCCCGGTATCAATAATTTCTACCGTGCAATTCTTCACGATCCGCAAAGGCTTGCTGCTTTTATAGAAGAAATGAAGGCAAACGAAAACCGCGTCAAAGACTATCCGCCGAGGTTCAGAAGATTTCACAACGGTGTTGAGATTGCCGCGCTGACAGAAACCTTTTTGAGAGAACCCGTGGAATTTCCACCCGCCGATCCGTATATCCTTCCCCCGAAACAGTTTGTCACACAAGACAAGATTGATGCTTTCTTTATAAAGCAAAGCAAGTACAGCGACAGCAAGCTCAGCACGTATTCCTTCTTCCTCAAAAACAAGGATACGAGCGCGAGAGCTAAGTTTTTGTCAAATCAGTATGGCGTGGGAGGAACGGGCGGACTCCGTACCGACAACCAACACGATGGAAAAGGCATTGTCTTATACGGTGGATTGCAAAATCGAGAAACGGGTGTGCTTCTCAAATGGTCGCAAGTTGCAAAGCGTATTGACGAGCTTATCAAACAAGGCAAATATCTGACCGAAGAAGAAAAAGCAGGCTTTGACAAATTTGAGCGACACGAGATTGCTCGCAATATCCGTTCTTTCTACTATCACGTTCCCGAAGATACACCACTCCCTTTTCAAAGTCTTGGGTTCTATGAGCATTTGAAAGAAATCGAGGATATTGAGAAGCAAATCGAAAGCAAGGAGCGACTTGATGAAATCGTGGAGATGATGCAGGTCGTTCACGAAACACGAACCCCCGAAAGTCGTGATTATGAGCTTAACGTAAAACGCTTTGAAAATGTGAAGGCTTATCAAGCCGGCAAATTCAATCTGTTTCCCGGTTCTCCTTACCGCCGAAAAACGCCCACAAAAGCGATTGAAACCGAGGTCAAGCAAGAACCCACCGAAGAAAGAAAAGCGCCCTCCGAGGACGATATACCGCCCTCAGAGTATGAATTTCACCTCGGTACGACGGTGTATATCGGCAAGGACGAATGTGAGATAACCTCTATCGACTCCGAGCGCGTAGAGCTTTTTGACGGAACGCTATTTCCCGTTGAAATGGACTACGAAACCTTTATGAGCCGCATCCGTGAAAACAAGCTCAACGACCACTTAATCAAGAAAGAGGAAGAAAAAGTTGAGCAGAAACCCGTCGAAGAACCCAAGCGCGACTTTTCAAAGAACCCCATTTTGAGCCGCTACGAGGAAGCCAAGAAAGCGTATCCGCAGCATATCGCAATGGTGCGCGTGGGTGACTTTTACGAGTTCTTCGGTGACGATGCCGTAAAGGTCGCAAACGTGCTTGACCTTACTCTGACGAGCCGCCCTATCAGCGGTGATAACGACCGTATCCCGATGTGCGGTATCCCTTATCACGTAGTCGATAAGTACCTTGAAAAGCTCATCAATGCCGACCTCTCGGTAGCCATCTTTGAGGACGGCAACGTAACCCCTGCAAGAGAGGAAGCTGCCCCCGAGGTCGTTGACGAGCTTGAACGCGCGAAGGAGCTTATCAAGGATTTCTATGCCCGTGAGTACGGTGACAACGATGCACAAATCGACGACCTTTCCAAAGTTCCGCTTGCCCACACAACTACCGAGAACGAGGAATTTTTCGTGCAAGTCACCGTCAATCTTACGGAACACAGGATTGAAAAATATCTTGGCGAAGATCTTATCGAGGTTCGTGAGTACGGCTCTCTGAAGGAGCTGAACGATAACGAGCTTTCCAACCTCGCCTTCGACGAGCTTGTGGTAGTCGAGGACGCGCAGATCGAGGAATACAAGCAAAAGCACAATATGGTCATTCCCGAAATGGTGGAAGCTCCGAAGCCGAAGCCAACGCTTCCCGTGTATAACTCTCACCCCGAAATTCCCGATAGCGAGAAGCACAACTACCGTATTACAGACGATGCCCTCGGCGTGGGCGGTGCAAAGGAAAAGTTCAAACGGAATATGGCAGCTATCAACCTCTTACACGAGCTTGAATTTGAAAACCGCTTTGCCACTCCCGAAGAACAAGAAATCCTCGCGCAGTACACCGGTTGGGGCGGTCTGTCCGATGCCTTTGACGAAAGCAAGGATAATTGGGCAAGCGAGTTCAAAGAGCTTTACGCAACCCTTTCCCCCGAGGAATACAATGCTGCGAGAGAATCAACGCTGACCGCGTTCTATACTCCGCCCGTCGTAATCAGAGCAATGTACGAAGCTCTTGAAAAGATGGGCTTGAAGCGCGGCAATATCCTTGAACCCTCCTGCGGTACGGGCAACTTTATGGGTATGCTCCCCGACAGTATGAGCGAGAGCAAGATCTACGGCGTAGAGCTTGATAGCCTTACGGGTAGGATTGCACGGCAGCTCTATCAGAAGAACGGAATAACCATTGACGGATACGAAAAGACGCACTTTCCCGACAGCTTCTTTGATGTTGCGGTAGGTAACGTTCCTTTCGGTCAGTTCAGAGTCGTGGATAAGAAGTATGACAAGCATAACTTCCTTATTCACGATTATTTCTTTGCAAAGACCTTGGATAAGGTTCGCCCCGGAGGTGTGATTGCTTTCGTAACAAGCAGCGGTACTCTCGACAAGGAGAATCCCGCCGTGAGAAAGTATCTCGCACAGAGAGCCGACCTTATCGGCGCTATCCGCTTACCCGATACCACCTTCAAGGACAATGCCGGAACAAGAGTTGTTTCGGACATTATTTTCCTTCAGAAGCGCGACCGCATTATTGAAGCTGAACCCGATTGGGTTCACCTCGGTGTCGATGAGAACGGTATTCCTATGAACCAATACTTTATCGACAATCCCGATATGGTGCTTGGTGAAATGGTAATGAGGTCAGGTCCTTTTGGCGACGAGCCGACCTGCCGCGCCTACGAAGGACAAGACCTCGGAGAGCTTCTTTCGGGTGCGATAGCCAATATCAATGCTGAGATACAAGAGGTTGAGATGGACGAACTGACCGACGAGGAAAGCAAAGCTATCCCCGCCGATCCAAGAGTCAAAAACTTCTCCTACACCCTTGTTGACGGCAAGGTTTACTACCGTCAAAACAGCGTTATGAACCCCGTGGAAACCTCGGTAACGGGTGAAAACCGTATCAAGGGTATGATCGGTATTCGTGACGTGGTACGCGAGCTTATCGACGCGCAGCTTGAAGATGCTCCCGATAGCGAAATCAAGGCTCTGCAAGCAAAGCTCAACACGCTATACGATACCTTCACCAAGAAATACGGACTCATCAATAGCCGCGGTAACGCTTCCGTTTTCTCGGACGATAACTCTTATTTCCTCCTTTGCTCCCTTGAAATTCTCGACGATAATAAGGAGCTGAAGGCAAAGGCGGATATGTTCACCAAGCGCACCATCAAGCCGCAGACGACGGTTGAAAAGGTGGATACGGCAAGCGAAGCTTTAGCCGTTGCAATCGGTGAGCGCGCCTTTGTGGATATGGAGTATATGACCGAGCTGACGGGCAAATCCGAGGAAGAATTATTCGCTGACCTTAAAGGCGTTATCTTCCTTAATCCCTATCACGGAAACCGTATCGGGGAGAAAAAATATCTGATGGCAGACGATTATCTTTCGGGCAACGTGCGAGAAAAGCTCGCCGTGGCAAGAAAGACCGCAGAGCTTTACCCCGAGGACTACGCCATCAACGTGGAAGCACTTGAAAAGGTGCAGCCCGTTGACCTTACGGCGGCGGAGATCGGTGTCAAGCTCGGCTCGGTATGGGTGCCGCAAGAGGACGTGCAGGACTTTATGTACGAGCTGCTCGGCACTTCCCGTTGGATGCAAGGACAGATCGAGGTCAAGTTCGTAAAAATGACGGGTGAATGGGTTATAACCAATAAAACCCACGACCGAGGAAACGTCAAGGCGAACAACACCTACGGCACGAGCTGCATCAATGCTTATCAGATCATTGAAGAAACGCTGAACCTCAAAGACGTGCGTATCTTCGATTATGTTGACGACGGCAGCGGAAAGAAAAAGCCCGTCTTGAACAAGAAGGAAACGGCAATCGCACAAGGCAAGCAAGAGCAGATAAAGCGAGCTTTTGAAGAATGGATATGGCGCGATCCCGAAAGGCGTGAACGCTTATGCCGACTCTACAATGAGAAATTCAGCAGCTACCGCCCGCGAGAATATGATGGCTCACACATTCAGTTCTACGGAATGAACCCCGAAATCACCCTTCGCCCCCATCAGAAAAACGCGGTGGCAAGGATTATGTACGGCGGTAATTCTCTCCTTGCCCACGTCGTTGGCGCAGGCAAAACCTTCACGATGGTTGCCGCTGCACAAGAGAGCAAGCGGCTCGGACTCTGTAACAAGAGTATGTTCGTCGTACCCAATCACCTTATCGAGCAATGGGCGAGTGAGTACCTTCAGCTCTATCCCTCGGCAAATATCTTGGTGGCGACGAAAAAGGACTTTGAAACCAAGAACCGCAAGAAATTCTGCGCCCGTATTGCTACGGGAGATTACGATGCTATTATCATCGGTCACTCTCAGTTTGAGAAAATCCCCGTGTCCGTTGAAAGGCAGATACGCACCCTTGAAAACGAGATTGAAACGATAATGCAAAGTATGGAGGAACTCTCCCGTGAGCGTGGAAATCGCGTGACCGTAAAGCAGCTTGCCAAGTCGAAAAAGGCTCTTGAAGCAAGGCTTGAAAGGCTCAACGACCAATCCCGTAAGGACGACGTTGTAACCTTTGAGGAACTCGGCGTTGACCGCCTTTTCATCGACGAGGCACACTTCTATAAGAACCTTGCCGCCTATACCAAAATGAGAAACGTGGCGGGCATTTCACAGACCGAAGCGCAGAAATCCTCTGACCTCTATATGAAGTGCCGCTACCTTGACGAGCTGACGGGCGGTAAAGGTTGCGTGTTCGCAACGGGTACTCCCATTTCCAATACGATGGTGGAGCTTTACACGATGCAGAAATACCTGCAATACGATGAACTCCGTTACCGTGACCTCTTGCACTTCGACTCTTGGGCATCGACCTTTGGCGAAACCGTCACGGCAATCGAGCTTGCCCCCGACGGCACGGGATACCGAGCAAAGACACGCTTTGCAAAGTTCTTCAATATCCCCGAGCTGATGGCGATGTTCAAGCAGGTAGCCGATATTCAGACGGCGGATATGCTCAATCTTCCTACCCCCGAAGCACACTTCCACGTTGTAAAGGTGGAGGCGAGCGAGATACAAAAGGACTTGGTTCAATCCTTTGCGGAGCGAGCCGAGAAGATACACAAGCGCGAGGTCACATCCGACCAAGACAATATGCTTCTCGTCACCAATGACGGGCGCAAGGCGGCTCTTGACCAACGCTTGATAAACCCGATGCTTGAAGATTTTGAGGACAGCAAGGTCAACGTATGCGTGGAAAACATCTACGGTATATGGGAGCGCAACGCCGACAAGAAATCGGCTCAGCTTGTGTTCTGCGACCTCTCCACACCGAAGAATGACGGCAATTTCAACGTGTACGACGATATACGAACCAAGCTCATAGAGCGCGGCATACCGCCCGAGGAAATCGCATTTATCCATACGGCGGATACGGACACGAAGAAAAAAGAGCTGTTCGGAAAGGTGCGCCGAGGTCAAGTCCGTATCCTTATCGGCTCTACCTTCAAAATGGGTGCGGGTACAAACGTGCAGGAGCGCTTGATAGCTCTGCACGACCTTGACGTTCCGTGGCGACCGAGCGACCTTGAACAGCGCGCGGGGCGTATTGTGCGACAAGGCAACACCAACCCCGAGGTTGACCTATACCGTTATGTGACCGAAGGCACTTTCGATGCCTATTCCTATCAGCTCTTGGAGTCGAAGCAGAAGTTTATCTCGCAGATTATGACCTCAAAATCTCCCGTGCGAAGCGCCGAGGACGTGGACGAAACGGCTCTTTCCTATGCGGAAATCAAGGCTTTGGCAAGCGGAAATCCGAAGATTATGGAGAAGATGCAGCTTGATGCTGACGTGGCAAAATTAAAGCTCCAAAAGGCTTCACACCTCAGCCAAAGATACGCTCTTGAAGATGCTCTTATCAAGAAATATCCGAGAGATATAGCCGAGATTGAGGAACGCATCAAAGGACTTGAAGCCGATATCAAGACCGCCGAGGAAGGCACACACCCCGACGAGCACGGCTTCTCTCCGATGGAGCTTATGGGCGTGACCTACACCGAAAAAGCTGAAGCGGGCAAGACCATTCTTGACATCTGCTCTCGCATCAATAATCAAGAGCCGCGACCTCTCGGAGAGTACCGAGGGTTCAAGACCGACATCGGCTTTGACGGAGTTTCCCGTGAGTTTTATATCACTCTGCGAGGGGCTTTGTTCCACAAGGTTATGCTCGGCAAGGATGCTAACGGTATCATCACCCGACTTGACAATGCTATTGAGAAGTTTGCGGAGCGCAAGACGAACAACGAAGCGCAGCTTGCCGAGGTTCACAGACAGATCGAAACGGCGAAGGCGGAGATAGCGAAGCCTTTTCCCGACGAAGCAATCCTCGAAGAAAAAAGCAGACGGCTCGACGAGCTGAACTCTGAACTCAATATGGACAGAAAGGAGAACGAAATCGTGGACGGCGCAGAGGAAATCAGCGAGGACGGACAGGAGAAAAAGCCTTCCCCCCGCGATGACCGTGACGACCGATAACGCCCTTACAAGGCGTGGCGGCGGTGACACTCACCGTCGCTTTACATAGCCGGGAGAGCTGCACCACTCTCTGGGCTATCTTATTTTGGAAGGAGGAAGGTGATGATGAAATATGGCGTGGAAGTAGTTATTTTGCAGTACGGCTATGTGGAAATCGAAGCAGACTGCCCATCGGAAGCCGAGCATATTGCCGAGCAAAAAGCTCTTAACGGCGATATAGATTTTCACGAAAGCGAAGCGCACGAAATCAAAATCGTGTGCCACGTTTACGAATAACGGGAGGTATCAATGAGAAGGCAAAAAACGCAAGGATATGTGCCGCCTGAAGCCATTGAAAAAGCACGGAGCGTTGACCTCTTGACCTATCTGAAAACCTATGAGCCGTATGAGCTTGTGAGGTGCGGTAGCAACGTGTACTGCACGAAGTCGCACGACTCCTTGAAGATCTCAAACGGCAAATGGTTTTGGTGGTCGCGTGGGTTCGGCAGCTCTAACGCCCTGGACTATCTTGTGAAAGTCAAGGGCTTTGAACTGCCCGAAGCGGTACGGATATTGACGGACACGACGGTTGTAAGACCGTCTTTTTCTTTGCCCGAAGCAAAGGTCAAGCGGTACGACCGCCTTATGATGCCGCGTCACAATTTTGCGTGTAGAAAGGCTCGTCAGTACCTCGTAGCAAGAGGAATTTCCGAGAAGATTATCGACGATTGCATCGCAAAAAGAACCATAGCTGAGAGCGACCGTTACGGCTCTGTTTTCTTTATCGGATACGATGAAAAAGGCGAAATGAAGTATTGCTCTTGGAGAGCGACGGACGGCACAACCAACAGAAAGGACATAGCAGGCAGCGACAAGACCTACACCTTTCGTCTTATTGCGGAAGGTAAAAAAGACAGCGTTTTCGTCTTTGAAAGTGCTATTGACCTTTTATCTTATGCAACCATTTTGAACGCAAACGGAGGTGATTATAAACACGAAAACCTGCTTTCCGTGTCGGGCATTTATGCCCCGAAAGGAAGCTATGAAAACACGAAAATACCCGTATCTCTTACGGATTTTCTATCGAAGAATCCGCAGGTGAAAAAGGTGTTCTTGTGTTACGACAATGACGATAAAGGACGGCGCGGTGCGGCTGCCCTTGGATATGTTCTTGGCGGTCAGTACGAGGTCAAATTCACCCCTCCACCCGACGGGAGCAAGGACTATAACGACTACCTTATGAACCTAATAAACGATAAGAAAAGAGAGGTAAAAGCCAATGAGGATAACCGTAAAAACGATGCAAGATAGAAACTCCAAAGAGTCGCGCTATATGAAAAAGTTTCAGAAAAATCTGCGTAAAATGCTCTTGAAAAATTACGGCGGTTGCCCCGTAAACAAAGAGCGTATTACGGCTGAAATCAATGAAGCAATCGGCGCACTCCGCACCTTTGATCCCGTTCTCGATTGGGATTACAAGCCCCTTTGCGCTTGTGAGATTATGGGTTGCGAAATGCCCCATAACAACATCAAGCAGAACCGTTTGTTTGAGCGAAACGGACACCTTTTGTGTTCTTCTTGGGAAACCGACGAGGACGATATTACGACCGTCGTAGAGGGCTACGAGATGTGGCTGCTTGAAGATATGCGTATCGTTTTCACATACTTTGTGAGAATGTGGGCGTTTGATGACGAGGATAAAGCGGCTATGACCTACCGCTATGCGCTCGGCAAAAAAGTACCCGAAGATATGGAAATCACCCTTGCAGATATTCTCGACGAGATCTCTGAGCAGGCGTTCAATGCAAGGCTCTAAAGGCGGTGATTTTTTGAGTAAAAGAACCTTTGAATACGGCGGCTACAACTTCTTTCCCGTAAGAAAATTGGAGGGCGCGGAGAGTGGATTTTTCGCAATCTCAAAGCGAATTTCCATTGATGCTGAGCTTGGGTTATGCGAGGAAGGCTATGCCTATCCGAGCAAATTTCCGTACTCCTACGATGATTTTTACAAGGCTGCGGGAGGTCACGAATACGACCTTTTCCGTTGCGTGGAGAACGGAAAAATCTATATTCCTTGCCATCACGACCTGCAAATTTACCGCGAGGAAAAGAACAAAACCTTTGAGGTTACAATCACGGAAACTCTTTCAAGAACCGTTAGAGTTGAAGCCGAGGATGCCTACGAAGCGCAGACAATCGTCAACGACGGATACTACCGAGGTCACTATATTCTGACCGCCGAGGACTACCAAGGCGTGGAATACGAAATCAAAGAACCCGTCAAAAGCCGCGACGATAAAGAACGATGAAAGGAGGACTTTGGGGCGGCGGATTAGTGTCTTTCACTCTTAGCAAGCATTGGATTTGTCATTACAAACCCGCTTGTTAGGGAGAACCCTAATACCCCCGCCCAACAAAACAGCTATGCGAAAACGCAACAATCCCGTACAAATCTATCTTGATGATGCCGAGCTGAAACGCCTTGATGAGTGGTCTGCCGCCGCCAAGATGTCACGGAGCAATTATATCCGTCAGCTCATCGCAGGTTTTCAACCCGTTGAGTTTCCGCCTGTGGAATATAAGCAAGTCATTGACGAGCTTCAGCACATCGGCATCAATATGAACCAACTTGCGACGAAGGCGCACTCTCTCGGCTTCATTGATGAACCCGAGTACCGACGAAATGCAAACCGCGTGTGGCGGATTGTTGCGGAGCTTTCGGCGCAGCTTGCGAGGGGAGGTATCAAGATTGGCGGTAACAAAAATATGGTATGTAAAAAGCCACCTAAAGCAACTGATTGATTATGTCGGAGATCTTCACAAATCCTCGGAGAATTTATCGGAGGATACGCTGAAGGCTCTCGTCGAATACGGCGTGGATATTCTCAAAACCGAAGAACGGCTTTATGTCAGCACTCTCCAATGCGAGCTTGACTCTGCGGTGAGCTTGATGGAACAGCTTAACTCACGGACGGGTAGCAAGTCCAACACGATTGCTTACCACGCCTATCAGAGCTTCAAGCGTGGCGAGGTTGCTCCCGAGGTGGCACACGAAATCGGTGTGCGCCTTGCGCGGGAGCTATGGGGCAACTTTCCCGTGGTCGTTTCCACCCACACCAACACGGGAACGATACACAATCACTTTGCTTTTCCCGCCACGGGCTTTGATATGAAAAGGTACAATCCTTGTAAGGCAACGTACCAACAAATCCGCGATGTATCCGACCGACTCTGCCGTGAATACGGCTTGTCGGTTATCGAGAAGGCGAGAGGAAAAGGACGGCATATCGGAGAGATAAAAGCCGAGCAAGAAGGACGGGCGACGGTGCGAGGTCTGATACGGCGAGATATGGACGAAGCCATCAAGCATTGCTTCACTTATCCGCAGTTCGCACACACCTTTCAATCCCTCGGCTATACCCTTGAATGGCGAGGAAAATATCTGCGTATCCGCCCCGACGAAAGTACAAGGTGGTTTCGTATGGATAAGCTCGGTGAGGGCTACACCTACGAGGACGTGCAAAGGCGGCTTAGAGAGAACGGCATCAACCGTTCCTTCACTCCGTACAAATCCTACACCAAACGGGAGAAGCCGAAAGGACTTGTGGCTCTTTACTACCACTACTGTTATCTGCTCGGCGCACTCCCAAAAGAAAAACCGAATAACCGTGAAGCATACGCCACGATCCGAGAGGACGTCAAACGAGCGCGTATGTACTCCGAGGAAGCAAAGTTGCTTGGCAAGTATGACATTCATACCGCTGAGCAGCTTTCTTCTTTTACCGAGAATTTATCGGGCAGGTTCGTAGCACTTGCCAAGGAGCGAGCTGCACTTCGCAACCGACTCCGCCGTATGCACGATAGCGTGGAAATGCAACCGATAAAAAATCAGATTTCAGAGCTATCAAGACAGATGGCGGTACTCCGTCGTGAAATGCGGCTTTGCGAGGATATTGCCCTGCGAAGCGGTGCTATTGAAGCGGTGGTCAACACCATCGACATACCCGATAAAGATACACCAAAGAAAACCCAAGACAGAAAGAAGGAGGAAAGAAAAGTATGAATACTTCCGGCGAAGCAGCAGATCAGGTAATGAAAATGATGCTAAACGGAACGGAGGTACTTATCAAGCTGACGGGAACGGGCGCGAAGAACGCCGCCGTGTTGCTTTACTCTATGGCAAGGCAACAGAAGAAAACCAAAGGCTCGGCAAGACTTGAAAGTATGCTCCGTAGCGGCAAACCCTTGAAGGTTTACACCTTTAAGGCAGACGACCTGCCGAAATTCAAAGAGGTCGCCAAGCAGTACGGTATTCTCTATACCATTCTCAAAGAAAAGGACAAGACAGACGGTGTGTTCGACGTGATGGTTCGCGCCGAGGACGAGTCCAAGATTGCGAGGATTACCGAGCGTTTCAATCTCGCACAAGTGGACGTTGCCACTCTCCGTGCGGAAATCGTGAAAGAACAGGAGGAAAAGAAAGAAAATGACCAAGAAGCGCAGAACCCACCCGAAGCCGAGCACCCTGAGAAGGATGACAGCGAAAAGCTCGCTGATGAGATGCTCGCCAAGCCTATTCAGAGAGAGGAGCCGACAGTCGAAAACCCTACTGCGGCTCGGTCAGACAAAAATCCAAAGGCAAGTCCCGAGGTTCTGTCCGAGCACTCATCCGAACCTGCAAAGCCACAAAGCGACCGTAGTATGAAGCAGGAAGGAAAAGCAGACCGCAAGCCTTCGGTCAAGAAGAAAATCGAGGACATCAAAAAGGAGCGTGAGGACAAGAAAAAGGATGCTCCCAAAGCTCCCGACAAGTCCAAGAGCAAAGGCAAATCCAAGAATAAAAAGAAAGAGAGGAAAGGCAGATAATGACAGAGTTTGAGAACATTTTTGAAGAAGCCAACAAGAAAAACGCGAAGGAAGCTCCACCCCCGAAGGCAGCACCCGCCGCCACGGAGAAAAAGAGCTTTGCGGAGGTTCAGCGTGAAAAACGCGCGATGTGCTACGAGATGATCGACGAAGCGTGTGGAAGTATCGTCGCCAACAAGGAGAATATGCAGCAGTTCCTTGACGTGCAGAGCCGTTGCGAGAACTACTCCCTCAACAACAATTTCCTCATCTATATGCAGATGGACGGAAAGCTCCCGACACGTCTTATGGACTTTGACGGTTGGAAAAAGGCGGGCTGCTCCATCAAGAAGGGCGAGGAAAGCATTTGGATCTTAGAGCCGAGTCCTTACACCGTGGACGGAGAGCAGCGTATGGGCTACAACGTCAAGAACGTCTTTGACATCAGCTCGGTTGCAGAGCCGCCCGCGAGTGAGTTCCCGAAGAAGCTCCAATACGAGGACAACAAGCTCCTTGCGGCTCTTGTGGATGGTTGCCCCGTACCCATTCAGAAAAGCAATGCCGACCTCGGTAACGAGGCTGCCGTGTACGATGCGAAAAACAGAGTGATTCTCTATAAGCAAGGCACGGAGTTCGGCAAGCTCTTTCCCGCTGTTGCCAAAGCAAGAGCACACGCGGAAATGGCGAAGGATGCGGCACACTACCGCAACGATGACCACGAGTTCCAAGCGAGGTGTGCGGCGTATATCGTTGTCAAGAAGTACGGCAAGGACACGTCTGATTTGTCCATTCACGCAATCCCCAACAAATACACCACGCTTGAACCCGAAGATGTTAAGACCGAAATGGGCGTAGTTCACACTACTGCCAAAACCGTTTCGGGAACAATGCGCAATTTCCTTGAAAAAGGTAAGGAGCAAGCGAAGGTAGCCGATGAACCCAAAACCGTTGTGCCTCCGAGTACGAAAACTCATCCGAGGGAGGCGCGCTGATGGCTGAAAAAAGAATTATTGAGGTCGATGACTTTGAGCATCGCGTGATGATGAAGGCGTTAGCCGACCAACGTTCAGATTGCTTGGAGGAAGATAAACCCACCGACGACTTGAACAAGGTTCTCCTAAAGGTCATCGACGCTCCCACCAAGAAAGAAAAACGAAGGAAGGAACGCGATGAAAGATAAGAAATTCTTATGGTTCGGAGTCGCCGTGTTCGGTTGGCTCGTTATTATATGGATTTCCTTTCTCATAGCTCCCACCCTCGGCGGAGGTCTTTCCACCGTTATTCCTAAGCTTTCCGAAGCACTCTCACACCCGTTCTATCTCGTATGGAGCGACAATACGCTTCTGACCTTGTTTGTGTTATCACTCATCTACGGTCTTGCGATACTGATTTATCACTATACCAAGCCAAACTTTCGCCGCCGTGAGGAACACGGCTCTGCCAAATGGGGCGAGGTCAAGGAGATAAACAAGCGGTATCAGCAGAAGCCGAAGGACTCCAACAAGATACTCTCGCAGCACTTGTCTATCGGGTATAACGCCAAGCTGCACCGACGAAATTTCAACACAATAGTCGTGGGCGGTAGTGGCGCAGGCAAGACGAGGTTCTACGCGAAGCCAAACTTGATGCAAGCGAACACCTCCTTCGTCTGCCTCGATCCGAAAGGAGAGCTGCTGCGAGATACGGGCGGTCTGCTCAAAGCCAAGGGCTACGAGGTGCGCGTGCTCGACCTTATCAATATGGAAAGGTCGGATTGCTATAACCCGTTTATGTATATCCAAAGCGACAACGATATTCAGAGGCTCGTTACAAACCTATTCAAGAGCACGACTCCCAAAGGCAGCCAATCCAACGATCCCTTTTGGGATACGGCGGCATCAATGCTTTTGTTGGCTCTCGTATTCTATCTTCACTATGAAGCTCCACCCGAAGAACAGAACTTCGCTATGGTTATGGAGCTTTTGCGAAACGGAGATATAGACGAGGACAACGAAGCAGAGGGGAGCGTGCTTGACGACCTGTTCGCCCTTCTTGAATACGAGAACCCCAATCATATCGCGCTGAAGTATTACAAGTCCTATCGGTCGGGTTCGGCAAAGACCTTGAAATCCATTCAGATCACGCTTGCGGCAAGGCTTGAAAAGTTCAACCTTGATAGCCTTGCGGCACTCACCTCTACCGACGAGCTTGACCTGCAATCCTTGGGAGAGCGTAAGGTCGCCTTGTTCGCACTTATCCCCGACAATGACACCTCGTTCAATTTCCTTGTATCAATCCTTTATACTCAGCTTTTCCAACAGTTGTTTTTCGTAGCCGATTTCAAGTATCGCGGAGCGTTGCCCGTTCACGTTCACTTCCTTATGGACGAGTTCGCCAACGTAAGCCTGCCCGATGATTTTGACAAGATACTCTCGGTTATGCGCTCCCGTGGCGTGAGTGTATCCATCATCTTGCAGAACCTCGCACAGCTAAAGGCACTCTTTGAAAAGCAATGGGAAAGCATCGTTGGAAACTGCGACGAGTTCGTGTACCTCGGCGGTAACGAGCAAAGCACCCACAAGTATGTGTCGGAGCTTCTCGGAAAAGAAACGATTGATACCAACTCCTACGGACGGAGCGACGGTCTGCGCGGTAACTTCTCGACCAATTCCCAAGTGGCGGGGCGCGAGCTACTGACTCCCGACGAGGTGCGTATGCTTGACAACAAATACGCTATCGTTTTTATCCGTGGAGAACGCCCGGTGCTCGACCTAAAGTATGATATTCTATCCCACCCGAATATCAAGCTCGGCACGGACGGCGGTGCCGCTCCTTACGCTCATAACCTCGGTGTGCTCACGGGTGGCGTGACCATTCAAATCATTGATCCCGAAACGCTTGGAGATACGGCACTCTCGGATATTCCCACGGTGGACGAGTATTTCAAGAACGAGATCGAAGCCTACGACGAGGAAGAAACGGAAATGCTATGTGAATTTTTGAAATCTATGTTAGAAGAAAAGGAGAAAACAGAATGAAAAGAAACAAACTTGAAACCAAGAAAACCCCTATGCCTGCTAAGGCAAAACGCTTTATGAGGGTGTGGATGTGCATAGTCCTCTGCATCTTTATGGTATCGGTATGCGCCGTGACCGCGTTTGCCGCCGAGGACGATCCCGTGGAGGTAGTCAACAACCTCTCCGATTTTATGTTCGGACTTGTCCGTGCGGTCGGTATGATTATGCTCGGCTTTGCCGTGGTTCAGATAGGTCTGTCCTTCAAGAGCCACGATCCCTCGCAGAGAGCTAACGGCTTCCTAACCCTTGCGGGTGGCGTTGTTATCACCTTTGCCAAAGAGATTTTAACGCTTATCACGGGCTGACGGTCAGCGAAAGTGAGGTGAGCAAATGTCGAACAATTGGGTTGTAGAAAACCTTGAAAACGCCCTTGACACTTGGAACGGCAAGCTCGCTGAAATATGGCGGCTCATATCCGAGTCGCCCGAAACCTTCAAAGGTGGCGGTATATGGAACGTGATGGTGAATATCAACGGTGCGCTCAAAGCCATCGGCTACGCGCTTCTCGTATTATTCTTCCTTATGGGGATAATGCGACAGTTCAACAGCTTTCAAGAACTCAAACGCCCCGAGCAGGCATTGAAGGTATTTATACGCTTTGTGCTTGCAAAGGCGGCGGTCACTTGGGGGCTTGATCTGATGCTTGCGATGTTCACCATCGTGCAAGGCATCATAAGTAAAATTATGATTGCTTCTGGCATTACGGGACAAGGCTCTGCGTACCTACCGCAGAGTATGATAGACACGATAGAAAGCTGCGGGTTTTGGGAGTCCATACCTCTATGGGCGGTCACTCTAATCGGCAGCTTACTTGTTTGGATACTGTCGTTCATTATGATACTCACGGTGTACGGCAGATTTTTCAAGCTCTATATCTATGTGGCTATCGCTCCCGTTCCTATGTCTGCCTTTGCGGGAGAAGAAACAAGTCATATAGGCAAAGCCTTTCTCAAATCCTTTGCGGCTGTCTGCCTCGAGGGTGCGATTATCGTGCTCGCCTGCATCATTTACTCTATGTTTGCAGCTTCACCGCCTTCGGTGGCGGCGGGCGCATCGGCAGTAACGCAGGTGTGGACGTATATAGGCGAATTGCTATTTAATATGCTTGTGCTTGTCGGCACGATAAAGCTCTCGGACAGAGTTATACGAGAGATGATGGGCTTGTAAAACAAAAATTTGCGAAAAACGCCCTTTTTCGCAAGACGAAACCGATTTTTTAAAAGAGATTTGCGAAAACTTCTAAAATCAAAGCAAAAACTTCTAAAGAGTCTTTTGAAAAATTAAATCAAAATGCAAAAGTCAGATTGAATAGACCTCTTGACAAATGGGTAAAATTATGATAAAATAAAGTACACTTTAGATTATCCTAAAAAACAGGAGGCGCACTATGGCATATATTACCCGTGAATTAGAGCGTAAATTCTTGAAGATGAACGGCTTTTTCAAGGCAATTTTGGTAACGGGCGCAAGGCAGGTCGGTAAAACGACGATGCTGAAACACTTGGCGAAGGGTACGGACAGAACCTATGTGTCCTTGGATAACGCAATGGCGCGAGATCTTGCAAAGAGTGATCCCGTACTGTTCTTCCAAACCTATAAGCCGCCTATCCTTATAGACGAGGTGCAGAAAGCTCCCGAGCTTTTTGAGCAAATCAAAATCATTTGCGATGAAACCGACGAAAAGGGCTTGATTTGGCTAACGGGTTCGCAACAGTACGGAATGATGAAAAAGGTACGCGAAACTCTTGCGGGCAGAATTGGTATTCTTGAACTTTACAGCCTTTCTCAAAGAGAGAAAAACGGACTTGTATTTGACGAGGAACTTGACTTTTCACTTGCAACCCTGCAAGCAAGACAGCGCCGTGTTCCAAAGAACGACGTTAAAAAAGTCTTTGACCACATTTGGGAAGGCGGTATGCCGCAGGTGTGGGGCGTTGACGATGAACTTCGCGGAGAGTATTTCAACTCTTATATCGACACGTATCTGATGCGCGACGTAGCCGAAGCGGGCGGTATTACGGATGCGGTTCGTTTTAGAAAATTCCTTCTCGGTTGTGCTGCTCTCGTTTCCGAGCAGGTCAATTACGCTACTCTCGCGGAATCGGCTGATATAACACAACCGACCGCAAAGGAATGGTTGCGTGTTTTGGAGGGATTGCATATCGTATATCTGCTTCAGCCTTACTCCAACAATGCGTTCAAACGGTTGACAAAAACACCAAAGTTGTATTTCTGTGATACGGGGCTTTGTGCATACCTCTCTATGTGGCTGACACCCGACGTTCTAAGACAAGGCGCGGCAAGCGGACATTTCTACGAGAATTACGTGGTTATGGAGCTTGTTAAGAACTATGCATATTCCAAGAGTAAAGCAAACGTCACCTATTACCGCGACTCCAATGCCAAGGAAATAGATGTTTTCGTAGAGGAAAACAACATCGTTCACCCGTTGGAGATTAAGAAATCCGCGAACCCCGACAAGCGCGAGGTTAAGAAATACACCGTGCTTGACAAAGCTGAGCTTGAACGCGGAAACGGCGGTATCGTTTGTATGTGCGAGGAACCCATACCGATTGACGAAAAAAACTGCTTCATTCCAAGCAATCTGATTTAACATCAAAACAACTGAATACGAGAAAGCATCGTGCTCACAAGGTACGGTGCTTTTTCTATTGGAAGGAGGACTATGAACAAAGAACAAATACAGGCGCGGCTTGCAGTCTGCGAAAGAGATCAAGAGCAGATGAAAGCCATCAACGCCTATTACCGAGAATACGGAACGGTTATCGGTTATCCCGATTTGAGCGCAGAGCAAGCAGAGGCACTCAACGAGGATATGCGCCGCAGATACCCGATGTACAATCAGCCGTATATGCCTTATACGCTGAAAAACAATGCGGCTGAGATACGCAGGCTCAAAGCACAGCTTGACGGTCGTTCCGTAAAACACAACGACGAGAAAGGACGTTAATATGGAAATAAAGATAAACAAAGAAATCAAAGACTTTAACGAAACGATGTTCTTCGGTCTTTCGGTTCGGCAGTTTATCTTCGCTATCCTCGCTTGTGCGGCTGCGGTCGGCATCTACTTCGGGTACCGACCGTTTTTCGGTACAGAGGTGCTTTCGTGGCTCTGTATGATAGGCGCAGTACCGTTTATCATCTTCGGCTTTGTGAAGTACAACGGTATGCCTGCCGAAAAGGTTATCAAGACGTGGATACGCTCGGAGATTATGATGCCCCGATACCTGCTTTTCAAGGGTGAAATCGGAGAGGACGAAGAAGTAAAGGAGGAACAATGATTACAAGTAAGAAGAAACAACCCGTAGAGCAAGACAGAATACCCACAACCGTCGAGGATACCATACCCATTCAAAGAATTTTTGAGGACGGTATTATGCTCGTCGGCAAAAACCTTTGGGCAAAGACCTTCCGCTTTACGGATATAAACTATGAGGTCGCTTCTAAGGACGATAAAGAAGCTATGTTCTTCGCGTACTCGGATATTCTCAATCTGTTCGATGAGAAAGCGAGCACCAAGATCACCATTAGCAACCGCCATATACCGAGAAGCGAATTTGAAGCCAAAAATATGCTACCCCTTATGGGCGACGAGCTTGACCGCTACCGCAACGAATACAACGCTATTTTGGAGCGCAACGTCATTCTGACCTCGGGTGTGGTACAAGACAAATATCTGACTATCACCGTCGAGAAGCCGTCTATTGCCGAAGCTCGTACCTATTTCAATGGCAAGTGCGCGGAATACACCGCCGCATTTGCCAAGCTCGGCTCAAAGCTGACCGAGGTGGACGAAAAGGAAAAGATACGCATTTTCTTTGACTTTTTCCACCGTGGGCGTGAGGACGATTTTATGTATGACCGCTTGCTCTACAAGCGCAGAAAGCATAAATTCAAGCTCGCACTTGCCCCCGAATCTATGGAGTTCAAGAGCGACCATTTCAAGATGGACGGCAGATACGGCAGAGTGATCTATCTCAAAGATTACGCCAACTTTATCAAGGATAGCTTAATATCCGAGCTGACGGCAATCGACCGAAATATGATGCTCTCCATTGATGCCGAGCCTATCCCGCAGGAAAAGGCGGTAAGACAAGGAGAAAGCAAGCTCTTGGCGGTGGAAACCAATATCTCGAATTGGCAACGTAAGCAGAACCAAAATAACAACTACTCTGCAACCGTACCCTACGAAATGGAACGGCAGCGCGACGAAAGCAAAGACTTTCTCAACGACCTTGTGGAGCGAGATATGAGGATGATTCCCACGCTCATAACAATCGTGCATACGGCGGATAGCAAGGCACAGCTTGACGCGGATACCGAGAGTATTCAGCAATGTGCGAGAAAGCACCTTTGCTCCCTCGCAATACTCCGTTGGCAGCAGCTTGAAGGACTCAAAACCTGCTTGCCCTACGGTGGCACAAAGCTCACGATTCGCAGAACGCTAACAACAGAAAGTCTTGCGGTATTTATGCCGTTCAGAGCACAGGAAGTCTGCCACGAAAAAGGGCTTTATCTCGGCAATAACGCAATCAGCAAGAATATGATTATGGTCAACCGCTTGGAGCTTCTTAACGGTAACTCCTTTATTACCGGCGTTTCGGGTTCGGGTAAGTCCATTATGGCAAAGCAAGAGATAGTCAATCTCTATCTTTACGACAAGGATGCGGATATTATCGTCATAGATCCCGAGCGCGAATATTGGAAGCTGACCGAAGCTCTCGGCGGTGAGAATATCACGCTATCCTCGACGAGTAAGAACCATATCAACGCCTTGCAGATCAACAAGGACTATGCTGACGGAGCAAACCCCGTCACACTCAAATCCGAGTTTGTGCTATCCCTCTGTGAGCAGGCTATGAACGGTGCTCTGAGTGCATCGGAAAAATCCATCATCGACCGTTGCACCTCCATCGTTCTCCGTGACTTTGTGCAGAACGATTATGCGGGCAATCCGCCTACGCTAAAGGATTTCCGAGAAGCGCTTTTGAAGCAGAGTGAACCCGAGGCTGCGGATATTGCTCTTGCCATTGAGCTGTTCACGGAAGGAAGCCTTAATACCTTTGCGAAGCAGACCAACGTGGACACCAAAAACCGCTTTATCTGCTACGATATACACGAGCTTGGAAGAACTCTGATGCCCGTGGGTATGCTCGTCGTTCTTGACAGTATTCTCAACCGCATCACCGAGAACCGCATCAAGGGCAAAAAGACCTATATCTTTATCGACGAGATCTATCTGCTTTTCCAATACGAATACTCCGCAAACTTCCTCTTTACCCTTTGGAAAAGAGTGAGAAAGTACGGAGCTTTTATTACGGGTATCACGCAGAACGTGGACGACCTCTTGCAGAGCCACACGGCGAGAACGATGCTTGCAAACTCCGAGCTTGTGATTATGCTTAACCAAGCGGCAACCGACAGAGCAGACCTTGCAGAGCTGCTTTCAATGTCGGAGCTTCAGATGTCGTATATCACCAACGTGGAAGCAGGTCACGGTCTTGCGAAGATAGGCGGTGCGCTCGTTCCGTTCCAAAACCGTCTGCCGAAGGATACACAGCTCTACAAGCTGATGACTACCAAGTTCGGAGAATAGGAGGTAACGTATGGAATATCTAAAACTTGCCACTCCCTACGGGCAGACCTACGAGGTGTGCTTTGAAGCAGAACGCTATGCCAACAATCACAACCTCGCCTTGCAGATGTATTTCAAGGACGAGAACGGTATGCTGATGCCTTTTTCAACGCTCACCATCAATCTCAGAGAGCCGCACGAGCCGAACTGCTCCTTCGTTGACACCAACGATAACCCTTGGGCGGAAAAGTTTATTACCGACAATATGCTCGGAAAGCCTACGGGTAGAAAAATGCGGTCGGGATATTGCGAATATCCGCAGTATCAGTTTGACTTGAAGGAGATCGAAAAATATCAGCTCAACGCGCCCAAGACAAAGACAAAAGACAAATCACGAAAACGTGATGAAGCTCGGCAGGTGATGCTATGAGAACTGCGAAAACGAGAGAGTCGCTACGCAGTATCAAGGTGGTAGATAAAACCGAAGGACTTGCCAAGAAAAGCAAGAACGGAGCTTCCTCCCTTGCTAACTCTGCCGAGGAAACACAAAACTCTCGGCACGAAACTGAGGTCGAGTATGCGGGCAACGAGGTACAAGACAAGGAGGAACGCTCCGGCAGAGCGCTTGTCAGAGGTGCGGCGCGTGTCGGTCAATGGGGTTATCGGACTACGGTGCGGAATATCCAAAGATGGAGAAACCGCCCGCGAAAGATAAAGCTGAAGGTGGATGCTCCAAAGGAGCTACCTCCACCCCAAAGACCAATGCTTACCGATGGTGCTAAAGGGGGTGTGAAAACCGCCTCCAAGGGCATAAAAAATGGCTCTAAAGCCGCGAAAAAGGCAAGTCGAGCATCGGCTAAGGCGGCAAAGAAAACGGCGAAAACAAGCGCAAAAGCGGCAAAACAAGCCGAAAAAGCAAGTGCAAAAGCGGCTAAAGCGGGGGTTAAGACTTCGGTGCGAGTAGCACAAGCACTCAAACGAGCTGCCATTGCCACGGCAAAGTTTATCAAGGTTGCGGTCAAAGCCGTGATAGCGGCGGCGAAAGCCATTATCGCGGGTGCGAAAGCACTCATAGCAGCCATTGCCGCAGGCGGTTGGGTGGCGGTGCTCATCATCGTCATCATCGTTCTCGTGGCTCTTGTGGCAGGCTCTATCTTTGCCATCTTCATACCCGCCGAGCAAAACGGTATCACGGTGTATGACGTTATGGGAGAGCTTGACCGAGAGTTCCACGATAAGGAACAAGAGCTACTTGCGAACTGCCAATACGACGTGCTGACTTACGAGGGTGAGATGGCTGATTGGAACGAGATAGTCGCCATATACGCCGTCAAGCTCAACCTTGACACCGAGAACCCGCAGGAGATAGCAACCTTCGACGAAGCCAAATCCGACGAGCTGCGGAATATCTACCGCACGATGAATACCGTGCGACTTGAAACAAGAACCGAAACGAAAGAGGTCAAGAAGCAGGTGCGTGACGAAAACGGCAATTTCAAGGAGGTTACGGAAACCGTCACAACGACCTATGTAACGGTGAAGCGAACAGGACTTACGGCTCTGCAAGCCGCCGACGAATACAACTTTACCGACTATCAGATCGAGATGCTAACGATGCTACTTGACGCGAAAAACGATGAACTGTGGCAGGGGTTGCTCACCCCAGCACAGTAAACAATTCACGCCTACCGTGTCAAAACGATAGGCGTTTTTATATATACCAAATCGAACGAAAAGGAGTGATGCCCTATGGACAACAACCGCAATTTGCAAACAAACCTTTACAAAAACCACACAAAAACCAAATTTATGGAGGAAAACAGTATGAAAAAGAATAACAAGAATAAGGCAAACAATAAGAAAAGAATTGTGACGAGCTTGCTTGTCGTTGCACTCGCTCTGCTGATGGTTGTCGGCGTGTTTATGCTTTCGCCTATGAAGGCTTCGGCTGCCACCAACCGTGCAGGCGTTTATATGCTCTACGGTCTTTATGACATTGGCGACGGCGCGACCGCAGGCTATATGGATCAGTTCGCTATCCAAATCTCAACGCAGTATTTCCGTGATGATGCTTCCACAACAACGAAGTATAACTACGCCACCTATGATTGGTCGTATTTCTCGTTCTATATCCACGCGGAGGACATCAAGGAACACGTATCCTTTAAGCTCACCCGTAACGGCTCCACCTATACGAGCAAATCTCTTTCGGGTAGCGGAGGCGGATACCTTTATCAAGGCTCGCTCTCTGACGGTGACTATGTGCTCACCTATGTAGGAGAGTATAAGCCCAACATCTTCGTAACCAAGACGTACACCTTCACCTATCACTTTACCGTTGATACGACCGCACCCTCTGTTTCGCTCAAAGCGGGCGGCTCAACGATTGCAAGCGGTTCATACACCAATCAAGCAATCGCGTTCTCCGCAAGTGACACGTATTCCACAAGCAGAATTTATTATCGCTCTCCGAGCGCATCTTCCTACACCTATACTACCGCAAGCAGCAAGTCTGTTTCCGCAACTACGGCTAACAACGGTTGGTGGTATTTCTACGGCTCGGACACCTATCAGAGCACAAGCACCTACTCGGTATATCTTGACACGGTTGCCCCCGTTGGTACTGTAACCAATTCAAGCGGTACGACTATCGCAAACGGTGGCTACACCAACAAACCCGTTAAGTATTCTGCTACCGACACGGGCGGAGTGAGTTACTATCAAGTTAAGAACCCCGGTTCTTCCACTTGGAGTTCCTACACCGCGAACACGGCTCTTTCTTCCGCTACGGGTTGGTACACCTTCCGTGCAGTTGACAAGGCGGGTAATACCTCCACTGAGTACAAGGTTTACTACGATGCAACCGTTCCTACGGGAACTCTCTACGGCGGCACAAGCACCTATTCTTCGGGTGGTTATACCAACGCTTCTTATATCAAGTATGTAGCTTCTGACTCTCACAGCGGTGTTGCAAACTGCTATGTTAGAAAGCCCGGAAGCACCTCCTATGTGGCTTATACCTCTAACACGCAGTTGACCGCAGAAGGCACTTATTATTTCTACTGCACCGATAAGTCGGGCAATACAAGCTCCACCGTTTCTATTACCCTTGACAGAACGGCTCCCACGGGTACGCTTTACGGCGGTACTACTGCCAAGACAAGCGGCTCTTACACCAATGCAAGCTATGTCAAATACACCGCAACGGATAGCACTTCGGGTATAAACACGCTCTATGTAAAGATGCCGAATAGCTCCTACTACACCGCATATTCAAGCGGCACTCAGCTCGCTACCGAAGGCACTTACTCCTTCTATGCGACTGACAAAGCGGGTAATCAGTCCTCCGTGGTAACGATTACTCTTGACACCACCAAGCCTACGGGCGTTCTTTACGGCGGAACTTCGGTTATCTCGTCGGGCGACTCCACCAATGCAAGCTATGTTAAGTTCGTTCCGAGCGACAATATCGGTCTTGCAAATATCTATGTGAAGAAGCCTAACACCACCACCTATGCTGCGTACACTTCGGGTGCACAGTTGACCGCAGAAGGCACTTACACCTTCTATGCAACCGACAAGGCGGGTAACACCTCGGCATACTACACCGTAAAGGTTGACCGTCAGATCCCTTCGGCTCAGCTCTATGTGGACGGCAAGGCAATCAGCAGCGGCTCTTATACCAACGGCGAGTATATCAAGTTCGTCTGCGGTGAGGATTGCTATGTCAAGACTCCCGATAGCTCCACCTTTACCGCTTATGTTTCGGGAACAGAGTTCTCCAAGGCGGGCAAGTACACCTTCTACGGACTTGACGATGCAGGCAACTCCACGGGCAACTACACCGTAATCATCGACAGAACTCAGAAAAAGGCAACCCTTTCGGGTGTGTCGGGCGGTAAGACAAACGGCGACGTGAAGATCACTTGGTCTAACGGTGATGCTAACCTCTACGCACCCGTTAAGAGCGTAACCGTCAACGGCAAATCCGTGACTAACGGCAAGCTCATTTCCACCATTGACACGGGCGTTTACAAGGTTGTTGTAACAGACACCGCAGGCAACGTATGGAGCACCGAGTTTGTATCCTCCAAGCAGAACGTACAGACCTCTACGCTTCAGAAGGAATACTACGAGGTAGCCGACAAGGACGGCAACATCTTCGCATTTGCTTCTTACGAAAAGGCACTTGAATTTGCAACCCTCCGTGAGAACGGCTTAGTCGTAAACGGAACTTGGAGCAGCGCAACTTGGGATACGGGTATTGCGATGGACGAGAAGGACAGCGCAAATGCCGTGAACGGTGCGTATTTCATCTATAAGAAGTCCGGCTCTCCCGATGAGCAGGTCGCTTATTTCACCGCAGAGCGTTTGGCAGAGGTCATTGCCGAGTATGCCGAGGACTCCATCAAGTCCTACTACTATTGGCAGAAAGCTCCCGCAACCGTAGCTGACGGTGAGAACCTTTACACCTACTCCGAGGGCAAGAATATCCTTGCAAACAAGGTTGAGTTCGGTACTGACGTCGGCTTGCTCCTTGACGGTGAGGAATTTGTCGGCAACGTCATCGAAACCGAGGGCAGACACACCGTAACCGTCTTTGACGAGTTCGGTAACACTTGCGACTACTCCGTTATCATTATCCGCAACGCTCCCTCCATTCAGTATGCGATTGGCGAGGGCGCAACCAACAACGTATCCTTTGACAGAACGTATTTCTTCAAGGACGAAGTAACCGTTTCTATCACCGAAGCACTTGACGAAATGGCTATGTTCCGTATCTACCGCGTCATCGACGAGGAGAAGAGCGAGCTTGTGGCAATCAAGAGCCTTGGCGAGAGCTTCACCCTTAGCGAAAGCGGCACTTACACCGTGGTAGCGGTGAACCACGCAGGAGATAGTCAGAGCTTCAATCTCGTTATCTCTCGTAGCGCACCCTCTGTAACTCTTACCGAGGATGCAGACAAAAAGCAGCTTGTTATCGAGGTAAAGCCGAGCGCAGACGCAGAGAGCCACATTCAGACTCTCATCGTGCAGAAGTCCACCGACGGCGGCAGCACTTGGGTAACTCTTGATACCGACGACTACGGCACGGCTATCGAGCTTGATACGCTCACCTACAAGTTCCGCACAAGCGGCATCTACAAGGTGACTATCACCGACGAGTTCCGCACGGGTATTGACTCCATCATCGGAGAAAAGAACTACACGCAGCCTGCTCCCACGGGTGAGCTTGAAGGCGTTGACAACGGCGGTCACACCAACGGCATCGTTAAGTTCTCTTGGGATGATGATGCAAAGGTAACTGTAACCAAGGACGGCGAGGAAATCGAGTACAGATCGGGCGTAAGACTCACCGAGGACGGCGACTATACCATCGTATTTGAGAACCACGACGGACACAAGACCACCTACACCTTCACCATTGACACCGAAGCTCCCGAAATCTCGGTTGACGGTGCAAAGGCAGAGGGCGCAACCAATACCAACGTATCCGTAACCTTTGAGGGCGAGGGCGTAACCGCAACGCTTGAAAAGGACGGTACTGAGGTCAGCGACTACGCTTCGGGTACGGTTGTTTCCGAGGACGGCAAGTACACCGTTATCGTAATCGACGAGGCGGGCAACGAAACCAAGACGAGCTTTGAGATCGACAAGACCGTAGGCTTTGATGTGAATATCAACGACGGCGGACTTGCGAACTCCGTCACCATCTACGAAAAGGAAAACCTTGAATTTGTGGTAACGAAGAACGGCACTCCCATCGAGTACAAGGACGGCACGGCTATCACCGAGCCTGCTGAGTACACCGTAACTCTTACCGATGACATCGGCAATAAGGCAGAGTTTAGCTTCACCATCGTAGAACCCGTTGTAACCAAGTTCACCTACAACTTTGACGAGTATGTAGGCTTTGAAAAGGTGCTCGTAAACGGCAGCGAAGCAAGACTCAACTACGGCACTCTTGAACTCACCGCAGACGGTAAGTACACCGTGGACGTGGTTGCTAACGGCGAAACTCACTCCTTCAGCGTAACCGTTGACACCAAGGTGGACTACTCCGCAAACGTACACGACAAGGGCTTGGCGAACTCCGTGAAGATCTCCGCAAACGAGAACGTGAACGTAACCGTCACCAAGAATGGCGAAGCGTTCAAGTATGAGCTTGGCAAGGACATCACCGAGCCTGCGACATATGCGGTTCAGATCACCGACGCGCTCGGCAACAAGGCAGAGTTCAGCTTCACCATTGTTGAGCCTACTGTTGGCAAGTTTGAGGAAGAAATCGACCTTATCCCCGGCTTTGAAAAGGTGCTTGTAAACGGCAACGAAACCACCATTGAGAAAGGTACTCTCGCACTCACCGAAAGCGGCGTTTACGAGGTATCTATCATTGCGGGTGGTAAGACTCATAAGTTCACTGTAACCGTGGATGCTACTGCCCCCACGCTCGTTCTGAACGGCGTTGAGAACGGTGGCGCGACCACCGATCCCGTAATCCTTACCGACGTTTCCGAGGAAGCAGAGGTTATGGTAATGCTCAACGGTGAGCAGATCGAGTACACCGTGGGCGACGAGCTTACCGAGATTGGCGAGTACAAGGTAACTGTGACCGATACCTACGGCAACGCTACCGAGTACGACTTCACCATCGAGAAGGGCGCGAATATCGCACTCATCGTTATTCTCATCATTCTCGGTGTAGCTGCTATCGGCGCGGGTGTGTTCTTCTACTTCAAAAAGAAGAATAGCATCTAAGGCATAAACCCGACCGCCCGGGACTAACCTCTCGGGCGGTCTTACTCCTTGAAAAATTCACGAAAAAGTGATATAATAAAAGCAATCTTATAAGCAAAGCGGGAGAGGTTAATCACTTCCGCAAAATAGCGAGAAGCCGAGCACAAATCCACGTGTTCGGCTTCTTTATTATTTAGTGGGATATAATAGATATATAAAGGTAGGAAACAAAAATGAAATACAAAGAATGGCTACACGATTGGTTAGAGCTTTATGAGAAAGAGTCGGTCAAGCCGAGAACCTACAAGCAGTATGAGGATGTTATCAATAAACGTCTTATTCCTGAACTTGGAGATTACGAAATGGAAGATCTCTCACCAATCATTTTGCAAAGATATATCGTTGACCTTTCGCAGAAGGGGAACACAAAGACGGGCAAAGGACTTGCGCCAAATTCGGTGAACTGTATCATCTTGGTTCTCCATTCCTCTTTGTCGATGGCGTATGTGCTCGGACTCTCAAAGGAAATCCACATTGACAAGATCAAACGACCAAGGACGAGTGAAAAGCCAGTAGAGAGCTTCACTAAAGAAGAACAGAAGATGATCGAACAAGCGGTGCTTTCGGATAAGCGAGATAAAATGTTCGGTATCATTCTGTGCCTATACACCGGACTTCGTATTGGGGAGTTGCTGGCTCTTGAATGGTCGGACATTGACTTTATTAAGGCAGAGCTTTCCGTAACAAAGACTTGTTATGACGGACAAGATGAAGAAGGAAATAGTTGCAGAATTACGGGAACGCCCAAGACCGAGAGTTCGAAACGTACAATCCCTATTCCCAAACAGATCATTCCACATTTGCGGGAAATAAAAAAGAGAAGCACGTCAAAGTACGTGGTAGGGAACGGCAGTAAGATTATTACGGTTCGTTCCTATCAGCGCAGCTTTGAATTGCTCCTTCAAAAACAAAAGATTTCCCATCATGGTTTTCATGCACTCCGACATACCTTTGCTACAAGAGCGATTGAGTGCGGTATGGATGTGAAGTCTCTATCCGAAATTCTCGGACATAAGAATCCCACGATCACACTCAAACGGTATGTTCATTCCTTTATGGAACACAAGCGAGAGTTTATGAATCGATTGGGAAAACTACTCTAATTCTTTTTTTCGTCTGTTGCATGTATCAGTATAATAGAAGATATATGCTCTGTCCTAGTATAGCACAAATGCCCCATAAAGTCAATAGTACAAATTTCATTGATCAAAAAATCAATGGATTTTTTTCTTTTTATGGGGCATACATGATAAAGCGGTCTTGTTTTGTACATGTATTATACTGATAGATGTACAAAATCTTTTGTGAAAATACATCTATAATCACCTATAATAACGAGGAAAAAGAAAGGAAAAGCCAATGGTACTTAACAGTTTAGGTAAATATCTTGATTTGATAACCGTTTATAAAAAACATTTCAAATTGAATTTAAATGAAGAAGATAAAA
>JAZNII010000023.1:0-1550 GCA_045577415.1 Eubacteriales bacterium | reverse complement strand
GGTACACGTCGCCGCTATGCTTCTGTAGGGGATGTGATTGTAGTCTCTGTGAAGAGCGTTATCCCCTCAAGCGATTTGAAGAAGGGAGCAGTTTCAAAGGCTCTTATTGTTCGTACTAAGAAAGAGGTTCGTCGTCAGGATGGTTCATATATCCGTTTCGACGACAATGCCTGCATTCTGCTTAACAATGCCGGTGAAATGCGCGGTAGCCGTATCTTCGGTCCTGTAGCGCGCGAGCTTCGTGCAACCGACTATACAAAGGTTGTGTCATTGGCACCAGAGGTACTTTAATTATTAAAAGTTTGAAGTAATGAAGAAATTACATATCAAGAAAGGTGACATGGTCATCGTTAATGCAGGCGAGGACAAGGGCAAGACCGGTAAGGTGTTGCAGGTTATCGTTAGCAAGGACCGTGCCATCGTAGAGGGCGTTAACATGGTTTCAAAGAGCACGAAGCCAAGCGCAAAGAATCCCCAGGGAGGTATTGTAAAACAAGAAGCTTCAATCCACGTGTCTAACCTGAACTTGATTGATCCCAAGTCTGGTAAGGCAACACGTATCGGCCGTAAGCTGAACGCTGAGGGTAAGAAGGTTCGTTATGCTAAAAAATCAGGAGAGGAGATTTGATAATGAGTAATACAGCTAGCCTTAAAAAAGAATATGCCGAGCGTATTGCTCCGGCTTTGATGAAGCAGTTCAACTATTCATCAGCAATGCAGGTACCCGTACTCAAGAAGATCGTTATCAACGAGGGTCTTGGTGCGGCTACTCAGGACAAGAAGATTATTGATGTTGCTATCAACGAGGTGACAGCTATCACAGGTCAGAAGGCTGTTGCTACTGTTTCACGCAAGGATATCTCTAACTTCAAGTTGCGTAAGAAGATGCCTATCGGTGTCATGGTGACTCTGCGTCGCGAGCGCATGTACGAGTTCCTTGAGCGTCTGGTTCGCGTGGCTCTTCCACGTATCCGTGACTTCAAGGGTATCGAGAGCAAGTTCGACGGTAACGGTAACTACTCTTTGGGTATCAAGGAGCAGATTATCTTCCCCGAGATAAACATCGACAATATCATGCGTCTCACCGGTATGAACATCACTTTTGTTACTACCGCAAAGACCGACGAAGAGGGTTATGCTCTTTTGAAGGAGTTTGGTTTGCCTTTTAAAAACGCTAAAAATTCATAAGTAGACTATGGCAAAAGAATCAATGAAAGCACGTGAGGTAAAGCGTGCAAAATTGGCCAAGAAATATGCTGCAAAGCGTGAGGCTCTCAAGAAGATCGTTAACACCGGTACTCCTGAGGAGGCTTACGAGGCAGCTCGCAAGTTGCAGGCGTTGCCTTTGAACTCTAATCCTATCCGCATGCACAACCGTTGCAAGCTGACAGGCCGTCCAAAGGGTTACATCCGCCTTTTCGGCATTTCACGTATTCAGTTCCGTGAGATGGCATCACAGGGTCTCATCCCAGGTGTAAGAAAAGCAAGCTGGTAATTTTTTTGAGTGTTTAATATAAATATTGTCAGGGTAGTCCTGATCAATTTAAAAT
>JAZNII010000022.1:0-2128 GCA_045577415.1 Eubacteriales bacterium | reverse complement strand
AAGCGCATATTCATTCATAGAACCTTGTTTCATCATCTCTTGCCTCCTGTCACTGTCCAGCCGCAGAAGGGCTTGTCGAGTTCGGGGTAAAGCGTGCCTCTATCAAGCGCCATCTCGGGTTGATACATGTTGTCAAGTCGCTGCCAGCGTACATACGCCATTGCAAGCGGGAAATTATCAGTAATACGGGCATCCGTCATAGGATGCATATCTTTCTCTGTCAAAATGACCATCCTCTTTCTTTTTACTTGACGGCATAGTTTGCCGTCTGATATCAGTATATGAGAATTGCTGGGAGAGGTTAAAGTGAAACAGATTGATATCCTCAAGCGACTGCTTGTAGGTGTCACGCGCTGTGCGGATCTTGTCAACCTCGGCAACGGTCTTGTAATTTTCGTTTACAGCCGTGTCGAAGTCAGCCTTTTTGTCCTCCGGTACTGTGATACCAATAGCCGCGAGCAATTCATGGATGTTTTTCATGGTCGTATATCCTTTCTGCGTGATTTTTATACCGCTTCGCCTGCGGTAGAAATTTAGCCGGATACCGTCCGGCAACGGATATAAAAACAGCACCTCACGGCGTAATCGTCGTGTCGGTGCTGTAGTTATTAAATTGAAATGGGCATAAGAAAACCGCCGTCCTTCAGGATAGCGGTTTAATTATTCTCGTTGTCTTCGTCATCATCCATATCGGATATGTCAACATCAAGATCTTGGAAAGACTGATCAGGACGCAAACCAAACGACTCTTTGAGTATTTTTGTCTGTTCCTCAAGGCTTCCGTCAAGCACAATTCTTATATTTTCAGCCATATCAGCATTCCCTCCTTTTCAGCTTTGGCGATGAGTTTTGAAACGACAGTGTCGTATTCTTTTTTTGTACCTTGGCGCACATTCTTTTTGATAAGACGCATATACTCTGTACGCATATACATTTTATCATATTTTTCTGTTTTTGTCAATACCTCAATACCGCCGTTATTCTTTACAATACTCATTGAACGGATAGAATCCGTTTTAAGAATGGTATCTATATCATTTGCAGAAAAACTACTATTACGCGGATGATTATGCATGATAAACAGATTGCGTCGAGAGGTCAACATATTTATGGATTCTTTAGACCGGAATTCAAGTTTATCATTTTCTCCAAAGTTTATTGATTCCTCCAAAAAATCGTTTGAAAATATAACGGCAACCTCTTTCCCCTCATTGGCTTCTCGTGCAAGCATAAGAAGCTGTTTGTGCCGATCTTGTATGTACTCACATTGTTCGTTGGTATAACCTTGGATCTTCGCCATAGGCACTCGCTTAATAGCTGAATCCGTAATAGGAGTAATGGATTTGTCCTGTTTATCAAATTCGGCAATTTTTGTACGCACGGTAAATTTCCCCGCACCAACACTGCCAAGCCCATCTATCATAACGCGCTCACGCTGTTCACGTAGTCCCATAGCTTTTGAGAAACGCGTGTATTCCTGGCTTACAGCTCGATATGACGCTCGTTCAAGGATTATATCATCCGCATCCGCTCCGCCGTCCTCAAGTGCCTTTATGCTCGCTCTGCGTGCCCTCATAGTGCGCTCAAGTTCTCGCTGCCGCTGTGTGGAAAAAGAAAAAACCGCTACCGAAGTAGCGGTCGAAATGTTCATTGAGAACCGAAGAAAGGGGAGAGTAAAAGGAACTGTTACGAAACTCAAACAAGTTCATAAGTTGCAAAGCAACTTAGTAAATATTATTTGAAGAAATAATATTTACCGAACAAACTTGAAGTTCAAGCCCTCGGTCTATTAGTATCGATCAGCTGAACACATTACTGTGCTTACACCTTCGACCTATCAAACTTGTAGTCTACAAGTGACCTTACTAGCTTAAGCTATGGGATATCTAATCTTGAGGTGGGCTTCACGCTTAGATGCTTTCAGCGTTTATCCCATCCGCACGCGGCTATCCGGCTGTGCCATTGGCATGACAACCGGTGCACCGGAGGTGCGTCCGACCCGGTCCTCTCGTACTAAGGTCAGCTCCTCTCAAATATCCTACGCCCACGACAGATAGGGACCGAACTGTCTCACGACGTTCTGAACCCAGCTCGCGTACCACTTTAATCGGCGGACAGCCGAACCCTT